>JBBSJZ010000052.1:0-18026 GCA_038256795.1 Pirellulales bacterium
ACTGTGACGTCAAACCGGCGAATATTCTGCTAGGCGAGGACAGCGAACCGCGGCTCGCTGACTTCGGCCAAAGCCGCATGTCGCATGAGCAAACTCCGGCACTCGGGACGTTGTTCTACATGGCGCCGGAACAGGCGGACTTGCAAGCGACACCCGATGCCGGTTGGGATGTGTACGCCGCCGGTGCAATTCTCTATCGGATGCTGACGGGTAACCCGCCCCACCGCGATGATACCCTCGTCGGTCGCATGGATACCGCCGGGTCGCTACCCAAACGACTCGAGCATTACCGCGAAGCGATCGCGGACAGCCCGACGCCGGACCAGCACCGGCGCCGCTCGGGTGTCGACCGGCAACTCGCCGAGATCGTCAGCCGTTGCTTGGCCCTCAATCCAGTTGAACGCTATGCGAATATGCAGCAACTGCTGCAAGACCTCGATCGTCGTGAGCAAACCCGCGCGCGTCGTCCCCTGATCATGCTCGGCGTCGTCGGACCGCTGATTCTCCTGTCCGCGGTCGCCCTCTATTCGCTCCGCAGTATTGAAAATGCGACTACCAGCACCATGGCGGCGCTGCGACAGGAAGCGATCGGCAGCAATCGGCTCGCCGCGAGGTTTGCGGCACGAACGTTCGAGAGCGAACTCGATCGCTATTTCCAAGTTGCCCGCGAGGAAGCCAACCGGAAATCGTTGCAGCAACAGTTGCAGACGGTCTTCGCCGATCCGGAAATGAAGGCACTGCAGCAGATGATTGCTGCGGCACCGAGAACGTCGCCGGCAGTCGTCGCGCGTGAGAAGTTACTCGATCATCCGATCCGTCAGAAATTGGATCAGTTGCTCGAAGAACGGCTCAGTCGGTATGCGGGCACGAGCGATCATTCACGGCTGCCGCGGCTCGCGACGCTATTCATCGTCGACTCGCAAGGCACCATCGTCGGAATCGCCTACGACGAGCCCATTGAGCGCGACCAAAATAGTGCGGGCAAGAATTTTGCGTATCGAACTTACTTCAATGGCGGTCGGAATGATTTGCCACCCGATACCCCCGTCGGTACCGCCAAGCCGTTATCCACCACGCGGCTATCGGCAGCGTTTCCGAGCACCGCGACGGGACTGTGGAAAGTGGCGGTGAGCACACCGATCCGGTTGAATCAAGACGCGGAGCAGCCCGATGCCGTCTTTGTCGCGACCGTCAACTTGGGTGACTTTCTATTGCCCCAAAGTGAACAGGGCGCCAACCAGATTGCAGTGTTGATCGATGCTCGGCAAGGCAAACTGCGAGGCACCGTCCTGCAACATCCGCTGATGGATGCCCGACGTGAATCCGGTCGTGGACTCGGCGGTGAAAACTTCCAAGTCTCTTCCGAACTCATGGATCGCTTGATCGAAGCGGGCGACACGGACTATCGCGATCCGATGGCCCAAGCCGACGATGGCAAGGATTACGCCGGGCCTTGGATCGCAGCCATCCAGCCCATCGTGCTGCCAGCCGAACTCGACCCCGACCAAGTCGATAGCGAGTCCGGTCAAGCGGCCGACGAGGCGACCGACATGGTGGTACTAATGCAGTATCGCCTGGCGAAGGTTTTTGCGCCGGTTGGCCAAATGCGATCGTCGTTACTTTGGGAAGGCGCCGCCGCAATCGGTTCAATTCTGCTCGTGATGTTCACGTTGTGGTACGTCGTGTGGCGAAGCATGAACCCTCGACCCGAACAGGAACCGGTCGAAGAACCGCACACCGGTGCCACCGAGACCATCGCAGCCCGTTAGCACCCCCCGACGCCGCGTAGCAGCAAAGGATCAAGACGCTGCGAAGATCCGGCAAGCCAATGCGGTCATCACCGCCGCCGCCTCCCACATTCCATGCAACATCAGGTGAGGTTGCAGAGTGAGTGGGGCCAGTATTGACGGTGAATACTTCTTGACGGGCTCCTTACGGCTTTGTTCGATTGCCAGTAAACAGCGTGGAGTCGGACGTCGAACCGGCTTCGTAGTGAAGTGTGCCCTCGATTTCATCCTCAACCAGCACGCCTTCGTACTTCAGGTCCAAGGTGTTTCCTTCCGCCTGCAATTGCAGACCGAACGCGAGCACACTGCCTTTGAGTGACAGCTCCTGGATCGGATGCGTGCCTGCCTCTTTCGAGATGTACTGGCCCTTGAGTTGGTTCTCAACGAGTTCAATCTTGATTTCCGGCGTGAATACTCGATCGAAGGCTTCTACTTTGAGCGTCCAGAGGCCAACGACATCTTCGGGGCGACGAATCAATCGCTTCGCTTCAAAAGGAACCTCACGTGAGTTCTCGTTGAAAATAACCTCACTCACCGCATTCATTTTATCGCCGTCAACTTTACCCCTGCATTTGATTTCGATCGTTTGCCCTTCGTACTGGGACGTCAACGTGAATGTGAATTCGCTTCCGTTGACCTTGCCGTTCTTGACAATCAATTTCTGGTCATCCCGTTGGTAATTTCCCGACAGGGTGTTCCCTTGGGTTTGAAGCACCAACAAATTCTCGACTTCGCCCTGGCCAAAGTCTTGAGACCAAGACCATCCTCCCGTCAGGCCGGTGGCGTCCGTTGGTTGCTCAGCGGCTGAAACGCTTGGCAGAGCCGTGAGGAACATCGTGGTGGAGGCGACTAGTGAGAGCAGATAACGCAGCATATCCAGAGACTTTCGACGAGTGAGGGCGAGGGGGCTGATTGAGCAACCCATCTCGTAACGTTCTAGTAGACTCGACGAATAACGCGGCAACCAGAGTCAATCCGTAACAGCCATGTATCAAAATGTACCCGACGGAATAGCCGTCGTTTGAAGACTCATTTTGCTGCAAGCTAGTGGTCGATCAATTTGGTACGTGGCGATACAAAGACGACTGTGGTATCGACGAATAGAATAGTGAGCGAGCCACTCCCCTTTCAAAGAGCTAGACCAATGACCCAACGACCAAAACTCTTTTTCCATGCACTCATGGGACTGCTGGTCATGACCAGTTACGTCTCATTCCCAGACGACTTATTTGCCGAGGCGCCGCGTGGTGTTGATTGTGCTGCAACGGAGTTGCTACCCGGATCGATTGTCGCCTGTGCTGAAGTCTCCGACTTGGGTGGCGTGTTGGAAACCGTATTGAATCATCCGTTGCGAGCGAAACTCGAGGCGATGCCCGCGTATGACGGATTTTTAGCATCGGGCGCGCCGGGTCAATTGCAGATGGGTTTGCGTGCTTTCGAAGCGAGCATGGGAAAGCCATGGCTGGAGGCGATTGGGACGCTGACGGATCGGGGAGTGACCGTGGCGCTCGATGCTGCGGACGGCGGAGTGGCGATATTGGTGCATTCTTCGGACGCGGAGCTGTTGGAACGTTTTCGTGGCTTTATTTTAGCGTTGCGACAGATGCAAGGCGCGACCGCAAAGCAAGGTGACTACCGAGGCTTCATGGCTGATCTGGTCGGCGACAAAGTGAAGATGGTGCGGATGCACGATTGGCTGCTGCTGACAAATAATTCAGAGCTCGGCAAAGCCATTATCGACCAGTATCTCGATCGCGACGGTGATACGTTGGCCAAGAATGAAGTGTATGCGGCAGCGGCTGAGGCCACGGCCGCAAACGCTGCAGTCCACCGCGTTGTGTCGGCGTTCTTGGACATCAAGGCGTTGCGGGATGCCGGCGTCGCCAAGAATGTCTTCAAAGACAAGATCGATAATTTTGCTGGCGAAGTCGCATTGGGTGGTGTGCTCACAAACCTTCGACACACACCCTATGTGACGGGTGAGATGCAAGTATCCGATACCGGAGTGGCGATCGGCTTCGCGGCACCGCACCAGCGAAATTGGGAGTCGCCTCGCGAGTACTTTTTTGGTGAGCCCGAACTTGCGGTGGCTCCACCCCAGCTTGAAGTACCGAATCGTCTGTTTGCGTTGTCGACGCATCGCGACTTGTCTCAACTGTGGCTTCGCTCCGGCGACCTGTTAACGGATCGCGGTGTCGACCAATTGGCCGTTGCCGATACGGCACTGACAACATTCTTTTCCGGCCGCGATTTTGCCGAAGACATCCTCGGTTCGCTGGATGGTGATATTCAACTCGTCGGCATGGAACAGGACTTCACTGATGTTTTGCCTCAACCGGCAATCAAACTGCCAGCGTTTGCCTTGCAGTTTCGGATGAAGGATGCCACGGCAACGAAGCCTGAACTGCGTCGCGTTTTCCAGAGTTTCGTCGGCTTTCTGAACGTCACCGGTGCGATGAATGGACAACCGCAACTTGATCTCGGCATGGAAACCATTGGCGAGGCCGAACTCGTGACAGCAACTTACGTCCCCGATCGTGACCAGAGAGAAAGTCTTAACGCGAAGATTCAATTCAATTTTTCGCCAACGGTTGCTTTCGCCGGCGATCGAATCATTTTCGCGAGCTCCGCTGCGATCGCTCGCGAGCTGACCGATACGGCCAGCGGTAAAGCCAAGACCGACGGCGGCGATTCCAACACGACTGGCAGTTTGCAGGCGACGACTTTGCAGCGAATTCTGGAATCCAATCGCTCCCAATTGATTGCCAACAACATGCTGGAAAAGGGGCACAGCAAAGAGGCCGCCGAAGGGGAAATCGGATTATTGCTGGAGTTGCTCGGATTCTTTCGCGACGTCCGATTGAACTTGGATATTACGAGCTCGCAAATGTCGTTGGACCTTGCCGTCGATGTCAAGTCCGACGGAGAGGCACAGCCATGAGTGAGATGAAATCGATGGATCCCACTTGGGCGTGGCAACCTTTTGAGCCGAATGCCGATCTGCCGTGGGACCGTGCGTCAGTGGCACACTTGTATCGACGCGCAGGTTTCGGTGCTGACCTCGCCACGATTGACGACGCGGTCGGTCTAGCGCCGGCGGAGGTGGTCCGTGAATTGGTTGCCAACAACCAGGAATCGACGGAATTTCGTTCCACAGCCGATGCGCTGGCAGAAGCAACCTTGGCAGGCGGCGACCCGGCGCAATTGTCAGCCGCTTGGGTCTACCGATTGCTCTACACACCGAACCAGTTGCTGGAGAAGACAACACTGTTGTGGCACGGGCACTTCGCGACTGGCGCGGAGAAGGTCCAAGACGCGCGGATGATGTGGAATCAGAATCAACTGCTGCGCAAACACGCGCTGGGGGATTTTGGTGAATTGGTGCATCAGATTTCGCAAGATCCGGCGATGCTCGTTTATCTCGATTCAGCGATCAATCGCAAAGCGCACCCGAACGAGAATTTTGCACGCGAGCTCATGGAGTTGTTCTGTCTCGGTGAAGGCAACTACAGCGAGGCTGACGTGCTAGAACTCGCACGCTGTTTCACAGGCTGGGAAATCAAAAACAAAAAGTTTCGCAAAAATCGTTATCAACACGATTCGGAAGCGAAAACAGTGCTCCAACAGAATGGCCCATTTGACGGCGAGGATGGCACGCGGATCGTGCTGGAACAGCCCGCTGCACCACGGTTCATTGCTCGCAAGCTGTATCGGTTCTTCGTGAGTGACGAGCCGATTCCGACGGACGCGATGTTGCAACCGTTGGCTGATTTATTCCGCGAGAGCGATTTGCAAGTGGCTCCCGTGGTTCAGCGAATCCTCGGCAGCAACGCGTTCTTCTCGTCGGCTTCGGTCGCTCGCAAAATCAAGTCACCCGTCGAATTGATGATTGGAATGCTGCGAAGCCTTAAAGCCACTACCAATACCCAACTGGTCGCAAAAGGTTTACTCAACATTGGGCAGGGTCTCTTTTATCCACCCAACGTCAAAGGCTGGGACGGCGGTCGGGCGTGGATCAATTCTTCGACCTTGCTAGGACGCGCAAATCTGATTGCTGATATTTTGGAGAACGAGGCGACTCGTTTTGACGGCAAGAGTCTCTCGGAGTGCCTGCGGGATCAAGACGTGCGAACCACGGATCAAGCCATCGAACATTTTGAACTTTGTTTGCTGGCGGTGCGACTCAGCGACGATGCGAAGGCTCAGCTTCGTGAAACTGCTGCATCTCATTCGGGTAACGAAGAACGACGAATGCGTTCGCTGCTGCACGCCATCACCTCCTTACCCATTTGCCAACTTGGATAGCATCGTCGCGGAAGTCACCATGACTTTCGGACCACTGACAAATCAAAAGTTGCGGCGAGCTCCGCTCTATTTCGCAATCGACCCCGCCCCCAAAGCTGACCTCAACCATGAACCTATTAACGAACCAATCCCGACGTCGCTTTCTTCAATCTTCCATCGGCGGTGCTGCCGCAATCGGCGTCGGCTGTAGCCTACCAAGCTGCTTCGCAGAAGCCGCAGCTGGGGGTAGCAACTCAGACGAACGAATCCTGATCGTGGTCCAGATGTCGGGTGGGAATGATGGATTGAACACCATCATTCCGTATGCGGACGATGATTATCGGTCGGCTCGGCCGAAGCTGGCGATTCCGACCGACGAAGTGCTGAAGTTCGATGACCACAACGGTTTTCATCCGTCGATGTCCGGCATGCACGAATTGCTGCAAGACGGCCAGTTTGCGGCGGTCCGCAGTGTCGGCTATGAGCAACCGAACCGGTCACACTTCGAGTCGATGGACATTTGGCATACCTGCCGCCGCAAGGATGAACCTCGCCCCGACGGATGGCTCGGTCGCTTTTTGGATCAGCAGAGCATGACGGCTGGCGGTGATGTCCCCGCGATACATCTCGGTCGAGAGCAACAGCCCGCCGCCGTCGCTTCGTCCAGCATCCGTGTGCCCACCGTGAAGGAATTATCGGAGTTTCAATTGCGAGGCAACGACAAGCAATCACTCCGTGAATTGCTTCAAAAACGCCAGCCAACCAGCACTGCCGGTGACAATGAACTGTTGAATTTTCTGCAGTCAAGCACAACATCGGCGATCGCAGCGAGTCAGCGAGTGACGGAGGCTGCGCAGGCCTATCGCAGCGAAGTCAAGTATCCGGAAACCGATCTGGGCAACAAACTTCGCGTGATCGCTCAATTGATCGATGCGGGACTGACCACACGCATCTACTACGTCCAGCACGATGGCTTCGACACGCACGCCCAGCAGGCTCAAACACACAGTATTTTGCTGCGACAATGGAGTGATGCGGTCAGCTCGCTGATTCGCGACTTGAAGGCCCACGACCATGGACAACGTGTCTGTGTGATGACGTTCAGTGAGTTTGGGCGGCGTGTTTCTGAGAATGCGAGCGAAGGAACGGATCATGGTGCGGCCGGGCCGATGTTCCTGTGCGGCGGCAATGTCAAAGCGGGAATCACCGGCAAGCACCCCAACTTGACTGATCTACAAGACGGCGATTTGAAACACGAGTACGATTTTCGGCAAGTTTACGCAACCGTGTTGAAGGATTGGCTCGGCACCGACCCGACGCCCATTCTCGGCAAAGAATACAAATCGCTGCCGTTGTTCGCTTAATTAAATTCAACTGAGGTACACCCGTGGAACTGGCAATCCAAACCGAGCATCTCACCAAAATCTACGGCGTTCGCGTGATCGCGGTCAACGATATGACATTGAGAGTCCCCACCGGGGCAGTCTATGGCTTGCTCGGACCGAACGGTGCCGGCAAGACCACGACGCTCCGCGTCTTACTCGGCTTACAACGACCGAGTGCCGGCTTCGCAAAAGTCTTCGGACACCCCTGCGGCCCCAATGCGACAAACGTTCGCGCGATGATCGGCTATTTGCCAACCCATCCTGTCCTGCCCGGTCATCTTTGTCCGATCGAATACTTGGAGTTACTTGGCAAGCTGTGTCGCATTCCTCGGCAAATTCGCAAGCCTCGCCTGACGTCGTTATTGCGTGCCGTTGGACTGCTCAGCGCGACCGATCGCCGCATCCAAACCTTCTCCACCGGCATGCGAACTCGTCTTGGCATCGCCGCGTCACTGCTGGCTGATCCGCCACTGTTGATCTGGGATGAACCCACTGCCGGCCTCGATCCTGCTGCGCGGCGATTCACATTGGATCTGATCCGTGACCTTGCCAAATCTCGAACCGTGATGGTTGCGACTCATATCTTGAGCGACATTGACCAGACATGTGACCACGTCGGCGTCATGCATGAGGGCCGGATGATTTTCAGTGGCTCGATGCACGAGATGAAACAGCGGTTGCGACGAGATGACTTTTGTCTCGAACTTGACGGCGACTGTGAAGATATCCGGCAACTGGCTGAGCGAGCCTCGCAGGTGCATGGCATTGAGATCATGCCGCACGAACAAAACACGGTGCTGGTGAAGGTCACCGAAGGTTGCAGCCGCGCTGGCGTGATCGCGGAAGTGCTGCGACTGGTCGATCAAAGCAACCTGACCCTTCAAGGAATTCGGTCGACACAAAACGAGACCGAATTCGCTTACCTTCAACTCTTACAACAGGATAGTGACCATGGATTTCGGCGGTTTGATCTCCAGTCTCCCCTCCAAGAGCATGCCGCTGCAAGCGATTTACACGTATGAGCTGAGCGGTCTCTGGAAGAGCTGGCTCATTCGCGCGTGGTTAATCGCCACGATGTTGTTGACGTTCTTGATCGTCACGTCGAATTGGGCAGCGACTCCAACGGCACCCCTGGTGGCGATGCTTCTTTTCCCGTACCTCGTCTTTCCCTGGTTCTTGGTCGTCTTGCTGCTGGGACTCAATCCGGTAACCGGGTCACGGTTGGAAGCATTGTCCGACGGAATCCTCAGCCGACCGGTCACGAGGCTAGAGTACTTGCTGGCGTCGTGGGCGGCACGGGTCACTGCGGCTCTCGCGGTCTTGTTCGTGGTCATTGTGCCAGCGGTCTTGATGGTCTCGTTGGCGGATCGTCCCGCTTCCGCCGACGACCCCGTGACGTTGTATGGAGTCATCGCTTCGCTAGCCGTTGTTGCGATCGTGATGACGTTTCTCGTCTCGATCGGGTTTTTCGCGGGCACTGCATTTCGCAGTTCGATGTTCGCAGCGGCTGCGTTGATTCTGATCTGGATGCCCGTCAATATCGTACTGCATACTTTCTCGCTGGAAGAATTCTCGCCGATTAGCTTGAACCAATCGCTACCAACCTTGCTGCGAACACCATGGAACGAAGATGAGACGAGTACCGCGGTGAGAATAGCCGGTGGAGAAGACTTGCAAGCCGCCGCCGATTTTTTCAGCGCAATGACCGGCGGACGTCCTGCCTCGACCAAACGTGAACCTGAGTTTTATCAGCAGGGTAATTATGAAGATTTTTCGTTGGCAAGAGTATTCATGGGATACGGGTTTCCTACCCTCGCCGCACTCGTTTGCACTACTGCTCTGTTTTACAGACACGATCTTTAGGATCGCTCAAACTCGATGATCTAACTCATCGTTGACAACACTGCCTCTCTGTTACCGAAATCTCATGAAAGCATTTGCATTCTACTTGATTGCATTGCCAACATTAGAACCAACAATGCGATCCAGTCCAAAACCTTTCATGAATGCTGTGGCGCTCATTCCTTGCAGCTCTGCGATCGTCTTTACTTATGTTCGTTCCAACGCGGGCGTGCATCGAATACCCGTTGTCGGCGTGGAGCCTCTAAGCGTGGCAGGAGAGTCAATTCGAGCTGACCTAGCAGCCTATGAAATCGCTGAGCCAAAAGATGGGATTTGTCGTTTCGCGCTTCCAACAGCTCGAAGGCAAGACTTGGATCTCTCGGGTCATCAGTTTGCCCGGTGAAGCGATCTCCTTAAATCAGACGGAGTTCTTGCCGACAGCAATCCTGCGTTCGTCCCCGAGCGTTTGAAACAGATTGCTTACCAAGAACCCAGGACCGACATGGCGTCGTTTCAGCCTCCGCATGTCATTCCGGATCGCTGCGATTACTTTGTGGGCGACAATCCAACGAAGGCGAACGATAGTCGCTTCGGTGGGTGCAGTGACTCGTGACGCAATCATGGGCAGCGCGACTCGTTGATCATCCAGCAACACATCGGTTGCTGTCGCCGAATATTGCCAACGCTTGTATCACTTTGTAACCCTGCAAGGAAATCTTGGGTTCAACACACGTCGATCCCATCTGAGCCGCTATAGTAAAAACGGACCCAACAACCTCACCATCAGCCAAAGCACAATGAATAGGCTAATACTCTTACTCACCGCGATCACCATCAGTTCACTCTACACGACCATTACTTCAGCCGTCGACAACTGGCCACAGTTCCGCGGCCCCGACGGCAGCGGCGTGGTGACGGGAAAGACGGAATTGCCTGACACTTGGTCGGTAACGGAGAACGTGGCTTGGAAGACGGATATTGCCGGTCGTGGTTGGTCATCGCCAGTGGTTTGGGGCAACCGTGTCTTCGTAACGACCGTGGTCAACCTGAGTGAAAGTGAAGCACCGAAGAAGGGCCTCTATTTTGGCGGAAATCGGCCCGAGCCACCCCAATCGGTTCACCAGTGGATCGTGGTTTGCCTGGAATTGGAAACCGGAAAAGAGATCTGGAAAAAGACGCTGCATGAAGCATCACCGCTGACGCCGATTCACGTTAAAAACAGCTTCGCATCGGAGACGCCTGTTACCGATGGCGAACATCTCTATGTGCTCTTTGGCGGCGTCGGAGTTTACTGCCTCGACTTCGATGGCAGCGAAGTTTGGTCCAAGCCAATCAAACCGCGGAAAACTCGCTACGGCTGGGGGACGGCTGCCTCGCCGGTTCTCGATGAAGACCGAGTCTACATCGTCAACGACAACGATGAAGACTCCTATCTGCAATCGCTCGACAAGACCAGCGGCGAAGAAATCTGGCGAGTGGAACGTGATGAAGCGAGTAATTGGGCTACGCCGTTCGTCTGGCGGAACAAACTTAGGACCGAGATCGTGGTTCCCGGTTCCGGGCGCGTGCGATCTTACGATACCGATGGAAATGAATTGTGGTCGTTTGATGGGATGAGCAGCATCACGATCGCGACTCCTTATGAGTGCAACGGGCTGCTTTACATCAGTTCGGGCTACGTTGGCGACAAGGATCGCCCGTTGTACGCGATTCGATCGGGAGCCGATGGAGAGATCTCGCTGTCGGGCTCTGAATCGTCAAACAAATCGATCGCCTGGAGCCAACCGACCGCTGGACCTTATAACCCTTCAACCATTGCCTATGACGGCATCGTTTATGTGTTACATGATCAGGGCTTTCTGGCAGCTTACGACGCGGCAACCGGCAGCGAGATCTATTCCAAGCAGCGGATACCGGAAGGTCGCGCGTTCACATCATCACCCTGGGCCTATGACGGAAAAATATTCTGCTTGAACGAAGATGGCGAGACGTTCGTTTTTACCGCTGGCCAAGAGTTCGCGTTGTCGCACGTTAATTCACTGGCCGAAGATGAGATGGGAATGGCCACGCCCGCGATCGCCGGCAACCGTCTACTGATTCGCACTGCAGCGCGGTTGTACTGCATCAAGAACTGAGCGAACTCAATTCAGAAGAGGTTTGCGATCGGCGTGCCGTCACGCACGAGAGTCATCGGCCGGCCGACGTTGGAATGGAATTCGGTCAATGGGTCGATGCCAATATTCTTGTAGAAGGAAGCCGCTAAATCGTCCGGTGTGAAACCCGAACCGATGGGTTCGGCAGCGGTCGTATCGGTTTCGCCGATCGCTTGACCGGCTCTTCACGCCCCATCTTTAGCAATGCCTGAATACGAAAGTCTTGCCATTGCCACTTCACCAACCCGGCTGCTTCGGGCAGCTTGTCAATCAAGGGATCGACGATTTCAAATTGCCGCATGGCCTCAGAAACGTCAACCGCTTCGCCCAGTGCCAAGGCGAGATGCAATCGGATTCGCTGAACACGAGCGATAATAGCGGCGTCCCCGTAGACGCCGAACTTGCTCGACTGCTCGACTGCTCGACTGCTCGACTGCTCGACTGATCGACTGATCGGGCTGTGGATCGGCCTCGATCGAGTTTACCGACCCGACGATTCGAGATGCCAATGACGATTCGCCGCAATCTTGGGCCAGTTGACATTGGCGGGACAAGACGATCATCGCCCTGCTTGATCCGAATGCGAGTTCAGGAGTTTAAGGATCGCTCTCGATCATTTCTGGTTCGGTGGCTTCATTATGAACTTCCCTGCCGAGAATTTTTGCTTCGCGTTTGGCGACGGACTTGCCAGCGACGTTTCCGGTCGCGGCACCCGCCATCTTAATCAATCCGCCCACGTAGAAAGGTTCGTCGGCGACGGCGGGCATGACCACGAATGCATCGAAAGGGGCCACAAACTTAGAGGAGGCGTTTATTGCGTACATGCAGGAAGCGAACGAAACGCCAATTAGCCGCCACGCGTTAGCGCCCGGTTCAGGTTTGGAAGCCGCGGCTAACTCCCAGCGGCTAAGTGATTCACATCGTCAGAGCGACAATTCGCTGCTCAACTTCCGTCGTCTGTTCGCGTACAGCTATTGCGAAACGCTGGAAATCACGCGTGATCCGGTGCGACTCGCGTTTGCGTTCATTGGCTCGATGGCTCTGCTGTTCGTGTTCGGTTTCGGCATCACGATGGACGTCAATAAAATCGAGTTTGCTGTGCTGGACTACGACCAAAGCCCGGAGAGCCAAGACTACGTCGATTCCCTCGTCGGTTCCAACTACTTCGTTCAGCGTGGCCGATTGTACAGCCAAGAGGACATGGAACGGCGACTCAAAGAAAACTCGATTACCCTGGCCCTTGAAATTCCTCCCGACTTTGGACGTGAACTCAAACGCGGCGGTCGACCAACCGTTTCGACTTGGATCGACGGAGCGAACCCGTCGCGAGCTTCAACCATTGAAGGCTACGTACAAGGCGTCCACACTCCAATGATCGCCGAGCGAGCACGTGAAGCGGGGCAATTATCGTCGTTAACGCCACGAGTCATGGTTGAACAACGGTTTCGCTACAACCCGACGTTCGAGAGCATTGATGCGATGGTTCCCGCCGTTCCGTCGATTCTGTTGATCTTGATCCCAGCAATCTTGATGACCGTCAGTGTCGTGAAGGAAAAGGAACTTGGCTCGATCACTAACTTCTACGTCACTCTGACATCGCGTCTGGAATTTTTGCTCGGTAAACAGTTGCCGTACATCGGCGTTGGCTTGGCAAATTTCTTCATTCTCACGCTGATGGCTGTCTTTCTGTTCGACGTACCACTCAAAGGTAACGGCTCGATGTTGGTCGCTTGCGCCGCTGCCTATGTCACCGCCGTGACCGGCATCGGACTGTTGGTTTTCGCATTCACATCGAGTCAAGTCGCGGCGGTATTCGTGACGACGATCGTCACCATTTTGCCGACCGTGCAGTTCTCCGGATTAATGCAGCCCGTTTCAACACTCGAAGGCGGCGCACGACTGATGGGGACGTTTTGGCCGACAACTTATTACATGCACGCCGGCGTCGGGGCTTTCACGAAAGGTCTGACGGCCCGCGAAATGTTGCCCGACTTGCTCGCTCTGCTGGCGTTCATTCCGGTGCTGACGTTGCTGACCGCTTTGACACTCAGAAAACAGGAGCAATAGAATTAAATCTGAATACTCATGAACCGACTTGCAACTATTTTTTGGCTGGGATTGAAGGAACTGTGATCGCTTCAGCGTGACAAGATGCTGGTGGTGTTCGTCGTCTATTCCTTTTCGCTCGCGATTTACACGCAAGCGTCCGGCACTTCGGCAGACGTTCATAACGCGTCGATCGGTATCGTTGACGAAGACCGCTCGGCGCTTTCAGGGCGGATTGCCAACGCGTTTCTGGAACCGAATTTCCAACGGCCTGAATTGATCAATGCCGACGAAGTGGACCAGGCGATGGATCATTCGCGGTTCATGTTCGTGATCGACATTCCGCCAAGATTCGAGAAAGACGTTGTCAAAGGCCGACCGATTGCCGTCCAATTGAACATCGACGCAACGGCGATGGGCCAAGCGGGCATCGGGGCCGGCTACATCCAAGCGATCGTGCAATACGAAGTCAATCGCTTCGTGACTCGCAGCGACGAGGACACGCTGATGCCGGTCGAGCTGGTGACTCGGCGTGCGTTCAACGCCAACGGTGATCCGGTGTCGTTCGCCAGTTTGATTGCGATCGTCAACCAAGTGACCATGTTGACGATCATCTTGACCGGTGCGGCGCTAATCCGCGAGCGAGAGCATGGCACGATCGAGCACTTGATGGTGATGCCGCTGACGTCGCTGGACATCGCCTTAGCAAAAGTCTGGGCCAACGGTTTGGTGATTCTTGTTGCAGTCGTCTTCGCGATGCAATTCGTGGTTCGCGGAGCTCTCGATGTGCAGATCACCGGTTCACTCGGATTGTTCATCGGCGGCGTCAGCGTGTACTTGTTCTTCGCAGCTACTCGCTTGATGGCAAAGATCTCTGGCACGGTTTACGACCAAGGATTGATGACATGCCACAACGCCAAGACGGGCGAAGAGGTCTACAGTAAACGCAGATTCTCACCCAAAGGATCTTTCACCGCCTCGCCGTGGGCGTACAACGGAAAAATATTCTGCCTCAGCGAACAAGGACTCACCTATGTCGTCAAAGCTGGCGACACCTTTGAAATCTTGAACACAAACTCACTGGACGAGTTGTGCATTGCGACGCCAAGCATTGCCGACGGAAAACTATTGGTTCGGACCTTGACCAAGATCTACTGCGTTACGAATGGTCCGGACACTTCAACCACCGCAGCAGAGAGGCTCACAGAGCAGCAGGTGGAATGACTTTGAACTTTCGCCGACTGCTGCGAGAAAGCTGTACGATACGGTACAAACTAAACCGATCCGATGCTGACTTTTTGGTGTTCAAGTACGAAACCTTTCCCCCTCACGGAGCGATCGCCGGTGGCACTTCTCTTGCAGTTTCTAATGGTCTTACTATTTCTCGCCATGTCACCGCGATGCAGCGGACAGGAAGTGGCGATCCAGCCGGACGTTGTTTATGGACATAAGCTTGGGTTGGCGATGACATGCGACGTGTTCACGCCAACGGAAAAGCCGAACGGGGCGGCAGTCCTGTTCATGGTCAGCGGTGGATGGTATTCCACCTGGTCACCCCCTGAGCAAACGCAGTCCATGTTCAAGCCGTTGACGGACAAGGGATTTACGGTTTTCGCCGTGCGTCACGGCAGCAGCCCCAGATTTTCCATCGCGGAAGCCGTCGCCGATGTTCGCCGTAGCGTGCGGTTCATCCGCATGAATTCAGAAACCTACAAGATTGATCCGAACCGTATTGGCGTGTTCGGAATGAGCGCGGGCGGTCACTTGTCGCTGATGCTCGGCACGGCCTCGGATGACGGAATCGCCGAGTCGAAAGACCCCGTCGAGCGCGTCAGCGACCGTGTCAATGCAGTGGTCGCCTACGTCGCACCGACCGATTTGCGAATCATGGCCAACGACGCTCCCAATCGGTTGCCAGCGTACAAGCAATTTCCGGCACTCGAAATCGACATGAAGGCGGCGGAACCTGATTCACCAATCGTGCACGTGACGGCTGACGATGCACCTACATTGTTACTCGCCGGCGCCAAAGACGAATTGGTTCCCATCTCGCACAGCCGCAACATCAAGGCCGCGTTCGAGAAGGCAAACGTCACCAGTGAGTTGATTGAGTTCGAAAACGCTGGCCACGGCTTCGGGGGTGAGGATCTGCAGACAGCGGCCGAAGCGATGGTTGATTGGTTCGTCACGCACTTGGCCCCGTAGCGAAAGGTTCTAGCGCTTTCCGCGAATCCCCGTGTAGATTTAGCTCTTGGCGATTTTTGCTGTTCGCTAAGCCGACAGGACGCCGGTGCCTTCGCGGCACACCAGGGTACGGTGCCAACGGGTCTCTGGTGAGCCGAGACAATCGCAGCATTTCGTGCCTTGAAACCATTGCCATCGACTTCTGTCGGCAGAGCGGATTACGGCCCAGAGTGATCGCCACGCTCTGGTGAGCGTCGTTCGAGAGATCACTTGGGTTTGCTGAAAACAATCGTTACCAAGACAGTCGAATCTTTGACGGCTTCGACCGCGTGGGGTTTGGCGGCTTCAAGAAAAAGCATTTCACCGCCGCTGAGAACGTGTGAGGTTCCTCCGACCGAAAAGTTGACCTGGCCTTCCAGGCAATGGACGGTGATTTCGCCGGGTGCTTTGTGCTCTGCGATTTGTTTCCCGGCTGGCAGTACCAAACGGATCGCTTCCATCGCATCGGTCTTGAAGATCGTGTACGTCTTGGTGCTAGCGATCTTGTCGCTAAGCGGCTTGAGGTTAATGACTTCAGCGGGTTGAGCGTGAGAGATGGCCATGTGAACTTACTTTCTTTGGAGACGGATGGGAGCGGTCGAGTATCGCGTCGTCAGCAGCGAGTTGATCGCGATTGACTTCGTCGGAATCGGGGTTCTAGTCAGGCTTGATGTCGGTAGCGGTGGACTCGAAGACATTGGCCCATTTGTCGAGGTTGCGAATCGAATGGGTCAAATCCCGAGCGTGATCGTTTCGGCGTTGGCAGACGCCAATGGCGTGATTTCCTTGACAATTCGGTTCGTTTTTTTCACGAACCGGGCGGGGTCCTTCTGGGAGTGAGATCAAGCGACCCACGACCAAGGCTGATGAGCCTCGCCGCATCGAGCAACATGCACCTAAAGGTACACATTTAGTCGTGCGTGTCAAGGTGGATGTTTGATTGGCACGTTAGCCTTGCTGCGCAGCCCGCGGAGAGAGCTTTCCAAAACCGGCGAATGCGCGTTGCGGGCGCAGTCTTTTCGCTTTCAGGGCAGCGATGCTCAGCGAATCATCACCGTGAGCCAACCGTCATCAGCGCTGATTTGGCTGAATCGATACACTTTGCCGCGGATCGCTTCGAGGGGTGCGTCGGTCGGGATCACGATCGGTTGATCCGCGATTTGGTTTGGAAACGCTCGGGTGAAAGACTTTTGAATCGAGGTTTTGATTGCGGATTGTGAAATGGACAAACGCCCACGGCCTGAGAAGGCGACGTCCACATCACCATCGCGAAGAAGAATGGTGTTGCCCCGATCGTCGTGTGCGGGAACGTACTCGGCGGTAATTTCCATGTCACGTGACAGTTCCCGGTTTCCTTGTGAGAAACGGGTGCCGCGAACGCCGACGCGAATCCGACCTTCGCGTGCTTCGAAAATCACGGGGCGAATTCGGGCAAAGTCGATCTCAAACGCGGGTTCCTCTTCTGACTCGCCATCACGAGACTGATCGACCGCGAGCGGGTCGGCGGGTGTCTCCGCCAGCGTGGAAGAATTCGTTGGGGCTGATGATGGGGACTTTGAACTCGTCAGCTCCAATAGCGGCTCGAGATCCGATTGACGAACCGTGCGACCCGCCAAGAGGGGAGAGAGGGCATTGTCGATCAGGGTTTCGTGAATTTGGACGGCAATGTCGTAAACGCCGCTAACGGGCGGCGCGGGAACGGGGCTTGAGAGTTGATCGGTACGTCGCAGCATGCCTTGGATCAACAAAGATTCAGAAGTCGATCCCCATGAACGAGTCGGTTCGACCAAGTCGAGTCGACCGAGCCACGGTCGAACTTTCGCCAACGGATCTGCCGGGGCGATCGATCCGCCCTCGTTTGTTTCGCGGATAAATTGTTCACCGACTTGTTGTCTCAGCTTCGCGACGGCGATGCGATCGGCTTGTGGTTTTTGCTCTGCAGCTTTCTTCTCAGCGATACGGCGCACGATTCGTAATCGATGCTCAATCGAGTTGATTTGGCTCGTCAACTCCGCATGAACGAAAGCCGGTTGCGGCGAGATACCACTCTCATTGAGTAGCAAGTTGCGAGTCGCGTATACGTTACCGGAGCCGGTCGTATTGAGTACCACGGGACCGTTGTAGCCTCGGTTATTGGCATTGAAGCTGCCTTGTAAGCTGATGTTGATCAGTGCCGCACCGAGCGACGGTTGCAGATCCGCCGTCACGGTGCCGTTGAGCGACGCGATACCGACCAGGCGCGTGCCGAGAATGCAATTATCGACTGGTTCCGATTGGTTGACGACGCGATTCACCGTTTGTTGGAC
>JBBSJZ010000053.1:0-17909 GCA_038256795.1 Pirellulales bacterium
CACGGTTACCGCCGTACAGCGTTCGTGTAGGAAGGTTTCCGCCGAGCACGCCGGCCTGGTCTTGACTCACCGGGTTGGTGGTGCTGGTCGTGATTAGTGGCGGCAGGTTCATGCCATCTTGCCACCAAGCCAAGTACTCAAACGATACCCAACCGTCTTGGGGAAGACAAAGTGTCAGACATGGACGCCATGGATCACTGCCGCACAATTCGCCGCTGCAACTGTCGCATCCGGTCGCACATCCGCCGCAGCCACCACCCAGAGAGCAACTACCGCCACCGCAGCCGCCGTCACAAACCGGTGAGCCACATCCGCAGCCGCCCATCGAGTCGCAGCCGTAACCGCCGTCAAAAACGCCGCCTTGCATCGGCTCGTACATGATTTGCCCGTCCATGGGCATCGAGTCCATCGGCATCGAGTCCATCGGCATTTCGACGATGGACGGGCCGTGGGACGCCATCGGGATGTTACCTTCATGGATCGAATGATCGACCTGTTTCACGCGGGCTTGGGGCCTCGCGTTGCTAGCGGGACGCGCCGCCGGACGGATCGTCCCAGAAACTTGTCGCACGTCACCGGACGGCTGACGCACGTTACTTGCTTGTTGAGGCACGGCTGAGTTGGGTTGACGAGTCCGAATCGCATCCGGGTCTGCTGACGTCGACGCGGCACGGACCGGCTGCCACTGGGCACGAGCGTTGGATTCGCTTTGGCGAACGCTGCGGCGTACCGGCGTGTCTTGGGCGGTCGCGTCCATGACGAACGGAGTGGCGACGAGCGATGTCGCGACGAACAGGGTCGTTGCGAGCAGCGTGAAACAAGGGGTGCTAGGGGAGGTTCGCACAGGCTTCACCAATCGGATTCTTGTTTGCGGGTGGGGAATCGGTGGTCGCTCGAGCCAAGACGGCTGTTACTGGCCACACGATTTACCGAAACTGGGGGTTTCCCAAATCCCGAGTCGCTGTCCTTGGCGGACGCGCATTCGGAATTGGGAGATGGTTTCCTTAGCGGTATCGTCCGGAATGAGCTGGCATCTCAACTCAAAACCGGAAAAATCGGAAAAATCATCAAAGTCAACCTGATCGCTACAAACTTCCATTTCGGTTGATCGTGACGTCGCCGGGAAGATCCTTGGCCCACCAGCACACCGCCAAGAACTTGGGACCGATGTGCGCCATCGGTGTCGCGTTCAATGTCGTTTCGATGTCGGTCCCCCGAAACATGGATCGCACTGCGGTGCCCCAGGACCTCCAAGCAATGAAAGGTGTGATCGCGGTTCACGTCGCAACGAATGCGAGGGAGATTCCGGGGCGTGTTAAACCGCGGCGACATTTTCTACCAACTCGACTCAAACGGTTGGTGAAACTAATCCGAACAAAACCATGCACCCCGGAAGATGGATCGACTTTGAGGCGCATAATTAGTTCGACGGATCGCAGCATCCCTCCCGTCCTCCCCGCCCACCGCTGAGCGATATGCACATTCTTTCGCCGAATTCGGAATTGACCACGAATTCCAATCACAGCGACTTCTTGTTGGTTTGCGAAGCTCGCAGCACCCACCTCGAAGACGGACGCTGGCGTTTTACATTGGAGACCGCTGATGGCACTCCGGTCCTCGAAGCCGCCGACGAAGAAATCGGTGACCTCAATCGATTGACCTTGCTCGCCGCAGTCCGCGGGCTCGAAGCCATCGAAGGCGCGGCATCGGTCACACTCGTCAGTAACAATCGTTATCTCATTCGTTCACTCACCGATTCATTGCCGCGATGGCGCAGTAACGATTTCGTGTGGGAGCATTTTGGTCGACGCATCGAAATCCAAAACGCCGATCTGTGGCGACGTGTCGATCGAGCGCTGCTCATTCATCGGGTCGAAGCCTGCTTGATGACCTCGCGATTGATTAGCTCCGGCGCGCTCGACGATGGCTCGTCGACGTCGGCTGCTCCATCCGCCTGGCGAATTGACTCGGCCCATGAGATGACCGAGCGGTCGCATTTATCCCCGCCGGGCGGATCACCGGATCGTTTACGGTCTTGGTTGCTCGGTGGCGGTGCCTCGACCGGAAATCGCTCAGGCCGACGATTCACCACCGCCGATCTTGTTGAAATCGCCTAGTTCATTCCGTCCCATTCTTCCCATTGCTTCGACCTCAGAGACTTCGGAATTCTTCAGATGCAAACACAGGTTTCGCTTTCATGCATTGGCCGGCTCATTGATGGGACTCATGAGAACCCTTCGAGCATCTTAGGGGCGCATCGGATTGACTACTTAGGGCAATCCGCGACGGCTATTCGTAGCTATCTGCCCCAAGCCCATTCGGCCTGGGTGATCGATCGAGGCACCCGACGGCCGATGCGAAAGTTGCATCCCGCCGGATTTTTTGAGGCGATTTGTGCTGCGGACGTGGACGCCGGTCGCGATGACGCGGAAGATTGCGATAGCCTGAACGAACCACGATACCGCATCCAGATTTCCAACAGCTCCGGTGACATGATTGATATGAAAGATCCCAACGCGACTCCCTCGATCCTCACGGACTTCGATCGCTACCTGATTGGCGAAGGCCGCCACCACCAACTTTACGATCGACTCGGTGCCCAACTTCGCACGGTCGATTCCGAGGCCGGCGTAAACTTTGCCGTGTGGGCTCCGAACGCGCGAAGCGTGCAAGTGGTCGGCGATTTCAACGCTTGGGATGGACGCAGTCATGTCGCCTGGGCGCACCCGAGTCTCGGCATTTGGGAATTGTTCATTCCGGGCGCCAAAGCCGGCGATCGATACAAGTTTCGCATTCACATGGAGAACGGTGAATGGATCGACAAGACCGATCCACTGGGCTTCGCCGCTGAACTACCACCGTTGACCGCATCGATCGTCAGCGACATCAACAAGTTCCAGTGGAACGATGCGGAGTGGGTGCAGCGCCGCAAGAACAGCGATCCGATGCACGAGCCGATGAACATCTACGAAGTTCACTTGGGCAGTTGGCAGAAGGGACCCGGCCGCGCGAACGGCTGGCTCGATTACCGTGATCTCGCCAAGCGACTGGCGGATTATTGTCTGCGCATGAACTTCACGCACATCGAGTTGATGCCGATCAATGAGCATCCCTTCTCGGGATCGTGGGGCTATCAAGCGGTCGGCTACTTCGCGCCGACGAGCCGTCACGGTTCGCCCGACGACTTCATGTACTTTGTTAACTACATGCACGAAAAAGGAATTGGCGTCATTATCGACTGGGTGCCGGCACACTTCCCCAAGGACGCCCACGGCTTGCGTCGTTTCGACGGTTCGCCGCTCTATGAGCACGCGGATCCGCGTCAAGGCGAACACCCGGACTGGGGCACGATGATCTTCAACTTCGGTCGCAACGAAGTGCGGAACTTCCTTGTCGCCAACGCGTTGTTCTGGCTCGATAAATACCACATTGACGGGCTCCGTGTCGACGCCGTCGCGTCGATGTTGTATCTCGACTACAGCCGCGAAGAAGGCGACTGGGTGCCGAACCGGTTTGGCGGTCGCGAGAATCTCGAAGCGATTGACTTCTTGCGGGAATTTAATGTCGCAGTCCACGAAAAATTCCCCGGCACCATCACGGCGGCGGAAGAGTCCACCGCTTGGCCGGGCGTCTCGCGCCCGACCCAAGATGGCGGGCTCGGCTTCACCGTCAAGTGGAACATGG
The DNA here is from genome assembly GCA_038256795.1 of Pirellulales bacterium. Taxonomy (GTDB): domain Bacteria; phylum Planctomycetota; class Planctomycetia; order Pirellulales; family Pirellulaceae; genus JBBSJZ01. Next base: position 3,685 of record JBBSJZ010000053.1, read on the forward strand.
GCTGGATGAATGACACGCTGCGATACATGCGGAACGAACCGGTCCACCGCAAGTACCATCAAAACGAGTTAACCTTTAGCCTGGTCTACGCGTTCACCGAAAACTTCATGTTGCCGCTCTCCCATGATGAAGTCGTTCACGGCAAGGGCGCGCTGCTGAGCCAGATGCCTGGCGATATGTGGCAGAAGTTTGCGAACCTGCGGTTACTTTACGCCTACATGTGGACTCACCCCGGCAAGAAGTTATTGTTCATGGGCGGTGAGCTTGGACAATGGAACGAATGGAATCACGAGATCGGTCCCCAGTGGGAATTGCTCGATTTCGATACGCATCGTGGCGTCCAGCAAATGGTCTCGGATCTCAATAAGATCGTGATCGAGAACCCCGCGCTGCATCACTTCGACTTTTCGGGCGAAGGCTTCGAATGGGTCGATTGCATGAATGCGGAGGCCAGCACCCTGGCGTACCTCCGCAAGGGCCGCGATGGCGATCCACCCCTGCTCGTGTGTTGCAACTTCACCCCGGTCGTCCGCAAGGCTTACCGCGTCGGAGTTCCGGCCGGGGGTTACTGGCAAGAGATTTTCAACAGCGACAGCAGCGACTACGGGGGCAGCAACGTCGGAAACCATCCGGGTCGCGGCACGACCGGCGTCTGCGAACACGGCCGCCCGGACAGTATCCTCATCGATTTGCCACCGTTGGCGACCACGATCTTCCGGTTAGCGAACTAAGGTTTCAGCACTGACTACCTGCGTGACGAATCTCGGATCGCGTATAATCCGAACGGTGAGCGCCGCAGTCCTGGAATCGGGCTGCGGCGGGTTTGTTTCCTTGTCGGCGAGTTTTCTTCATGCCCGTTCAAATGCGATTGGCTCGGATCATTATCTCCGAGTTGACGGATAACCAAGTCATCTATCTGCGGGAAGTCGATGGCGAGCGAGAGTTTCCGATCCTGATCGGAATTTTTGAAGCGACGAATATTGATCGACGCGTGAAGGAAGACTACCAACCGCCGCGGCCGTTGACCCACGACTTGATCGTGGCAGTCGCCGAGCGACTCGGCGCTCGATTGGATAGCGTCGTGATCAGTGAATTGAGTGAGCACACGTATTTCGCAAAACTGCGATTGCGTCAAGCCAACGGCGAAATCCTGGAGATCGATTCACGCCCCAGCGATGCGATCGCCGTCGCGGTCACCTTCTCGCCGCCCCTACCGATTTTTGTCAGCGAAGAAGTACTCGACGAAGCGACTTCGTCATCTTCGTCGATTTAAAGTGGAATCGCTGCATTTCTCGTTTCGACGTGCTTGTCAACGCGGACTCTCGATCTAACGAAGGGGTGACGAAACTTGAAGATTACGATTGTTGGCGTGGGCCGCGTCGGAGCGGCGATCGCTTTTGCCAGCGTGATGGAACCGATGGCGAGTGAGTTGGTGCTCGTCAATCGATCGCTCGAGAAGGCCCAGGGCGAAGCAATGGATCTGCGACACGCCAGCGCGCTGCGCAACAGCAATATGATCATTCGGGCCGGCGAGTTGGCTGATTCCGCCGGCTCGGACATCATCGTCTTTACCGCGTCAGTCGCTTATGGGGATCCGAATCGCAAACGACTCGATCTGGCCATCGACAACCTCGAGATTTTGAACGAGTGGATACCGCCGCTGGCCCTGGCTAGTCCCGATGCGATCTTGGTGATGGTGACGAATCCGGTCGACCCCATGACCTATGCGGCCCTGAAATTGTCCGGGTTTCCGCCGGAGCGAGTGATGGGTACGGGGACACTTTTGGACAGTGTTCGTTATCGAGCACTATTGTCGACGGAGCTGGAGATTCACTCGGATGATATTCGTGCCTACATTTTGGGTGAACATGGCGATAGCCAGTTCGCGGCCCACTCGTTGGCGATGACGGGTGGTCAACGGTTTTATCCAAGCGATACCTCGAAGCGAATGTTTCGCGAGACCGTCAATATGGGCTACGAAGTGTCACGTCTCAAAGGCCATACTTGCTACGGTATCGCGCTGGCGACGATGACGATCATCGACTCGATTGTCTACGATTTGCGGCACACGATGCCGGTGAGTCTGCTGGTGAACGGCTACTTGGGTATCTCGGATGTCTGTTTGTCGCTGCCCGCGGTGATCGGACGCTCGGGTGTCACGCGCGTGCTCCATCCGCCATTGTCGGACGACGAGCAAGAGTTACTGCAGCAATCCGCATCCAAGGTGCGCGACGCGATTGAGCGCATGGGATGCGACCACGTCTGAGCACTGCTGCTCGTGTTACGTCGCGACGGAATCGAAATGGATGCGTCGATGCCGAGTTCCGTCGGCCACGGTCGCGTGGGTCCACTCGGCTCGAAGTTCAGTGTCGAGGCCCGCGAACTCGCGAATCAACCAGCATCGTCGGGCTGCGGGCGTATCGTTGGGTGGCGAGTGACGCCGCTGGTCAATCTGGCCGACCGTGACGAGCCGCGTCCGGGGCTGCGTTGCGACCAGCTTTCGATGGTATCCATCGGGCGAGAGTTCGTGGTAGCGGAGATCAACTTTCTTCCGCACTGCCCACGGTGACGCGGCATCCAATTGCCGCAGCATCCATAACTTGCTCAACCAATCAATTCGCCCGAGCGAGGCTTCAATTTGGCTCGCATCAGCTCGAAATTGCTCGACCAGCTCGATCGCGTGATGCCAGTGCTCGAGAATATCGTGCGACTCACCCTGGGACTCGGGGTCGATGGAAGCAACGAACTTTGTCGCCTCGCCCCAATACAATTGCTGGATCTCGATGGCCGACAACTCGCCTTGGCTTGTGGGCACTCGCGAAACGAGAGCGCAGTCCGAGTTGATTCGGTCCAGGGACATGATCGTCCGATGAAGTCGCGGCAGACCCTGTGTCCAGCCGCGTTCGATCATGTCGAGGACCAGGGCGACGGAGCCGACTTTGACGAACTCCGCCAGATCACAGAGGTTCGAGTCTGAGAGCCCGATTTGCAATCGTTGCTTGGGTCCGAGCAACGCCCGAGTCGCCGCCAACGAGATGAATGATTTCGCGCACAACTGGCTGAACCAATGCCCGTAAACAAAGATCGGGCGTTCGCCGTTGAATCCGCCCATGTCGGCGACGCAATCGATGGCCATCGCTTTCGCACTCAACCGAAATCGTCCGTCGGGATCCAGTTTTCCGGAACTTGCCAAGGCCACTCGCGATACCAACATCGCCGTCAAGTACTTTCGCTGGGGACGAAATGCGACGTGGTTTCCGACAAACCGCAAAACAATGACGGACGGACCATGCAGAATCCGCATGGAATTGACGAGCGTCGCCAGCACCCAAGCGGGCATCTCCGTAAAGATCTCGCACGAGTCCACTTCGTCATCATGCGACCGAGTCGAAAAAAAACGTGAGATCACCGTGGCACACGCCGCCATGATGATCAGCGGTACGGCGACAACGAAACTCACGAGTTGCATCGCCCACAATAGAACGATGAAGCCACGGTAGATCGCTAACCAAACTCCGCGAGCGACAATGGCCTCGTAGTTCTCTTGGCAACCGTAGGTGTTGCCCATCGCATCGCTGCTATTTTTCAGCACCCGGACTTCGAGGTCGAGTTTTGCCTCCGCAGCCGCTTGCGAAACGAGTTCGTCAATGGATCTTTGGCACGCCAGCAACTCACGGACCGACCGCACTTCGGGAGTGGCGATCTCGATCAAGCCGCCGGGTTGGGAATGGAACGAGGGATGAGACTCAAAGTTCACCGCACCGCCACTCGCTAGGAACACCTGGTCCTGGTCATAGATACCCGGTGCCGTCGGCTGCCGCGTGCAAATGCGATCCACAATCGCTTGGTACACCGATCGAGCACTGGGGATATCTTCGCGAGCGATGTTCACACCATCGACGAACATGGGCGCGTACTCAGTTTCCATCCCCATCAAGCGACTGATGAGCCGCGGTGGGCGAGACACTGGCGGTACCGATCGCGCTGAGCGACCTCGATAAGCGGGGCTCTCGTGACGGATACGAAGTCGACGTTTCATTCGCCGTCGTGGCCCACGTCACATCGCCACACATACTCCAACGCGTGGTCATTCGCGTCGGCGAGAATTTCGAGGGCAAGCGAGCGAAGCGATTGAGTATCGTGAGACGTGGTCGTCGTCGATACGGTCGTTATCGAAGGGCTCCCTCCTTCAGTTGTTTCGAGGGCGCTCGTGCAAGCATCCTTAAGTTCATTCGTCACAACTGCACCATCGCCGTGTTTGAGGGTAGAGACCGGGTCACACGCCTCCGATTCTAGCACCTCAGCCCTTCAGGGAAGCCGCAGCAGCCTAATTTTCAAGAAGTTTTGGCGGCCAGAGCCGCACCCAAGGCGTGATCGATTTCTTCGATGACATCCGCATTCGTTTCGCAGTCGCGTCGATTTCTCAGCGTGCTGATGGCCGAGTCGCCGCCGATTTGCCCCAACGCCCAAGCCGCTGCGGCGCGCACCAACGGTTCGGTATCGCACATTCCTTTGGTGAGCGGAGCGATGGCCGTGGTGGATCGCTGGTTACCGAGCACGACAGCTGCGTTTCGAAGCAAACCTCGCCGACGGCTTCTCCAGAATGGCGTTTTGCGAAACCGCGAACGAAATTCCTCATCATCCAATTCGAATAACTCCGCAAGATTGAGAGCTGCGATCAAAGATTCGTTCCCCCTCACATCATTCGCATCGGCACGACGCGTCGGTTTGCGATTCCATGGGCAAACGTCTTGGCAAACGTCACAACCGAACAACCAATCGCCAACCCCGGCTCGCAAGTCCTTGGCAATCGGGCCATCGTGCTCGATCGTCAAGTAACTGATGCAGCGAGCGGCATCAAGCACACCCGCCTGTGGGAACGCCTGCGTCGGACAGGCATCCAGGCATGCGGTGCAGGTGCCACAGTGATTCGACGGCGTCGCTTGGCTGAGCGGTAACTCGGCACTCGTGAGCAAGCACGCCAACAAGAAGTAACTGCCGTGATGCTGGTTCAATAGCAGCGTATTCTTGCCTTGCCAACCCAGTCCTGCAGCGATAGCGACTTCACGTTCCATCAGCGGCGCGGTATCGACAATGCCACGCACCGTCGCGCCCGCATCCGCTGCGACGATGATCTTGCCGAGTCGCCGCAGTCGAGGATGAAGCACATCGTGATAGTCTCGACCGTCGCCGACGTATCGCGCGATTCGCCCGTCGCCAAGTGCCACTGGACGTCGCGTGACGGCATCGTAAGGATACGTCAACACCAGGATACTGCGGACGCCGCCGAGTACATGGCGGGGATGCTCATAAGCATGCAGTCGATTGGCAAAGTAGTCCATCGATGCGGCGTATCCGCTCGAAATCCATTGCGTCAAGCGATGAAAGCCGCCCGAGTCGACGGCCGGCGCCACGCCCGTGAGCTGGAAGCCTTCCGCCTCGGCCGCTTGATGCAGCTGGCTTAGCAGTTCGTTCACGCGCGACTCACATCAACAAAGCTCATCTCTCGCACGACGCGTTTCCAAGCAGTGTTTCTAGAATCACGGGGCAACCCGCCTCGAGCATGTCGAGAACCCGGTCGAAGCCCTCAACCTCGCCGTAATACGGATCGGGGACGTCACGGGGCCAAGACTCATCAAGATAGTCGCTGAACATCCGTACGTGCGACCGTTCTGGGGATGCCAACGACCCGAGTGCCGCATAGTTCTCTGAGTCCATCGCTAGCACGAGATCGAACCGACCGGGCACCACGTCCGCCCGGGTCACTTGGCGAGCTCGGCTGGTGACCTGATAACCCCTCGCTTCGCCCGCCGCGATCATTCGCGGGTCCGCCGGGTTGCCGATGTGGTATCCGTGCGTGCCTGCGGAGTCGACCTCAACTTCCACGCCCGATGCTTCCGCGAATCGAGACATTACCGCTTCGGCAGCGGCACTGCGGCAAATATTCCCCATGCAAACGAACAAAACGCTTTTCCGCATGTCTTGATACTTTGGTTTTAGAAATTGGCTAACTTCGATGCTGTTGTAGCCGCTCACTCGCGACTTTGCCGGGGGGAAAAACCAGCGGCTCATCGAATGAACGTGATTTTTCCGAACATCGTGCCTTGCCGCGTCCCGTCCAACTGCCAAGATGAACGTTCGGACCGGAACCGGGGCGCTAGGTATGCGAAACATTGACCAACACACTCCTTGCGCGTATACAAAAAGTCACTCTTCTAGTTGCCGGGGAAAACATTGGCGTCCAGGCTTGCCTTGGGTCGATTCAATGGTTATTATCTTCACCTATTGCAGGATGTACCCGGTCTCAAGCGGGAAACGAGGTAAAGAATGTCCGTACGATTCACACAGTCTTGTCCCACATGCGGTCGTCGCGTCGAGATCCGAGCATCGTTGCTCGGCAACATCGTCGCCTGCCAGCACTGTAAAGCCGAGTTTGTTGCGATGGGCGATGATGTCGAGTTTCATCGCACCCAAGGAAGCGTCGATTTGATGCAGCGGATTGATCGCGTGTTGCAGCAAACTCAGTCGACCATGCCATCCGGGGCTGAGGCACCAGTGTCGGGAATGTCGTCGAGTCCGTCGCCGGTTACTTGACAGTTGACTTCGTCACAGCGTCGCGCGAGCCAGTCAAAGCCCAATGAAGCGCGATTGCATCGCCGCGAAACACAATCCCAGCGACCGGAAACGGCGTCGTGGCGCCAGACGGCGTATGACATCATCTTTTTGGCGGACACGCCGGCAGGACGTTGGTTCGACATTGGTTTGCTAATCGCGATTCTCGCGAGCATCGCCGTGATCTCGCTCGAGACCGTGCCGGAATATCGAGACGCCCCCCAATGGATGACTTGGCTATCGGCGGCGGAGTGGATGCTGACGGGATTGTTCACGATCGAGTACGTCATGCGGTTGGCATGCGTCCGTCATCCGCTTCGCTATGCCGTGAGCTTTTGGGGCATCGTGGATTTGCTCAGTATCTTGCCCAGCTATGCGTCGCTCGTGGTCGGTCGATCCTCGCGTTCGTTTGTGATCCTGCGCTCGATCCGCTTGCTCCGAGTCTTTCGTGTGCTCAAGTTGTGGCGGATGATGAGCGATGCGGATGAATTATCGACCGCGGTGTGGCGAGCGCGGAACAAGGTCGTCGTATTCCTTGCGGTATTGCTAGTCGCGGTAACGATTAGCGGAACGCTAATGTACCACGTCGAAGCGGACTTTCCCGGCCATGAGCGTCCGGACAGCCAGTTCACCTCAATCCCCCAGTCCATGTACTGGGCTATCGTGACGATGACGACGGTGGGATACGGTGATGTGGTTCCCAAGACGACGCCCGGAAAGATGATTTCGGCGGTGCTAATCTTGCTGGGTTATAGCTTGATCATCGTGCCAACGGGTTTCGTGAGCGCCGAACTATCGGGCAAACGCGGCGATGCCATCCCAAGTGCCGACGCGAGTCAGCCTCCGCAAACATGCGACGTGTGTGGTCGAAGTTGGCACCGCGTATCCGCTAACTTTTGCGATCACTGTGGCGCCTCGCTCGATGTCACTGACGAATCCGATCGCATTATCCAATCGCTTGATGACGCCTAGGCACCGGGAAGTTAGTTTCGAGTGGTCCTCGGCGCCGATCCACCGCTGAGGCACTCGCGGGAACCAGGTGTCGTCCCAGATTGACCGTCATCCCGGCGACCATCATCAGCAACATGTTGACCATCGGAATCACGCTGACGTCCTGGAACATGCCGTTGACGAAGTACGCGGCGACGACACCGAGCATCATCAGTCCCGCCAGTTGCAGGTGCCATTCGCTGGATGGAGAGCGGGCGAGTTGCCAGCTCAGCCCCAACCAAACGAACACGCATCCGCCCAGGAGCGAGATTCCGATGAGGCCGGCGTCGATAGCGAGCGAAAGCACCACGTTGTGCTGCATGTAAGGTCGTGCCTGTTCAAGCGGCAGATCGTAGCCACGGTGCTCGTGATAGGGACCCGAGAACTCGTAGTAGTGCCCGAATCCATGTCCGGTCAGCGGCCGATCCTTGATCATTTCCCAGCCCACGATGGCGAGTAAGGGACGCAATTGGACTGATTTCTCGGCATCCGCAGCGGTCAGGTGTTTGTCACGCTTAATTTGCATCAATTGGTCCTTCAATCCCATCGCCATCGCGCCACCCAGCAGAACGACCGTTGCCAGTCCGAGTACGCGGAGCCAGCGCGGAACATAGACAAGGGCCACGATGCCAAGCGCCGCGCCCGCGCCCATCCAAGCGCTACGGGTTAACGTGGCGTAGATCCCACCCAGCATGATCACAACGAGCACGGCGAAGATCACGCGGCTTCGTCCTTTGGTTTGAAAAAATTGCACGGCCCCCAGAACGAGCGAGGCGGTCATCATGATCCCGTTGCCCGACGGATTCAGCAGCGGGCCACGACCACGTCCGAAGAACTCCCAAATCTTGGGATCGACGACGTGTCGTGGAAATACGAGTGCGTGTGCACCGGTGACTTCAAAAATGGCGGTGAGAGAAAGGTACACGCCAAGTCCGAGTAAGACCCGCGAGAACCAACGCACGTCCGCCTGGCCGATCGGCACCACGCGAAACGCCACGTACATGCCCAACGGCATCGCGACATAAAATAGCCAACGTGAAATCGGATTGGGACCATCGGGTACTTCGACTGCGGGTATGCATCGCACGAGAAACCAACACGCGGCGACCGCGATCGCAATGTCCGTTCGCGTCAATTTTGGCAGCTCAAAGTTTCCGAGTCGGAGGTTGACCGCCATGTAGAAAAGCATCAGTCCCCAGAGTACGCGATCGAGACTGATTTGAATCGGACCATCAATGGCAAAGAACGCCGGCCCAAAAACAACCCCCATCACCAACACGAGCGTCGGCAACGCGATCGGGCGCTGAGATCGAACCAGCGGAATTAACCAAATGCTGGCGGCGAGCATGACGAGCAAGATCAACAGCGGCATGGCACGTTCGGAATTGAAGAGGAGCTGGCAACTTCGGGGACAAGACTCATCGCACGGTTCGGTGTTCGACCACCTGTGAAAATCGCGTAGACCGTCGGTGTCCAGCGACTCAAGTGCCAACCCACGAGATAGCATCCGGCGATAACGACGGGAGCCGTGATCCAAAATGAGTTCACACCGAGACTCGTCATCTCAGCGAAGCGTGCGACGACGGCGCGGAGTGGGAATTCGTGAACTAAATAGACAAAGAATGAGAGTCCCGACAATTTCGGCCATACGGATGACTCAGCGCGGGCGGCCCAAGCGAGGCATGCCAACATGCCAACGAGAATCGAAGCCTGGTGCAGCAGCAGCGAAGCAACCGTGTAGTCCGTGACGTACCAGGCATCAAAATTAGGCTGCGTCCAAACGCGAGCGGTGACCAAAATGATCCACACCGCCGCCAGCATTCTTGCGGTGCTCAAACGACAATGCGTGACCCGTTCGAGCCAAGCCGTGCGCGACGCAAACAACGCCCCGGCACTGAAGAACAGCAATGTTTCGATATTGATCAAGTACCAGCCGTGGACGACGGGAAACGGCTGCAAATCGATCGCCCAAGCCGTCGCCAAGACCGCCACGAGCACGACTCCAGCACGGTGAACCACCCAGCCGATGACGGGAGCGAGTAGCGTCAAAAGAATGAGATCCCGGAGGAACCACAATTGTTCCGCGGGTGGTCGAATCCACCAATCCATCAACAGCTCAGGGAAACTGAAACGAGCCGGATCACCAGCGGCGAAGCGAAAGGCAAGCGAAGCGGCCGCCGCCACCCCGCCCGCGATCAAGTACGGAACGACCAACGTCGTGATTCTCGCTCGCTGTTTGACAAGATGATGAGCTAGCGTCCCATCACACGAAATAAAATAAAACAATCCCGCCGCGAGTGCGAATATTGGCACCGCCACGCGGCTGATTCCACCGAGCAAAAATTCTTGAGCGAGCGAATTCCATGTCGCATCGAGGGGGCTGGCTAGCTTTGGCGACGACGAACGGTAGTGAATCGCCACCACCGCGATCGTCGCCAACGCACCCAACACCTGAAAGGCGAGCTTCGTCTTCGCGGCTAACGGTTGCTGAAACGGGGGGGCCACGATGATTTCGATGGGTTCCTAACGGTGGTAACGATTCGTCGGGCTAAGCGAGCTTGCCGCCTGCGAATGACCCCGAAGCACTTCGAGAGTCCACCAGAAACCTAGGTCACGAAAGTCCTTCGCGCCGAATACGAAGGAGTCGTCCCCCCAGAACAAACCATTAGCCACGGTTCGGCTGTAAAAATCGGGCTCGCGCCGGACCGCTTAAAAGTCGGTCTGGACACCAAGGGTCGACCGTCGATCTTGGTGTCGGTGTTCTTATATCCCGGAAGTGAATCCAGCCATTTTGAAAGGCAAGTCATCACGGCGTTGGCACGTTCGCGATCCGTGCTCGCAGGAATGCCATCGACATTTTGGCAACCCGGGCGTGCAGGATATCCGGGTGTCCAGAGATCTTGTGTAGTTGCTCGTGCATGCGGCCAGCGGGATCAAGGATGTGGATGCAAAACTCCGTCGGCGGCAGCATCGCGTCATCCCTCGACGGCAGTATTGGATAACGATCCACGACGAGTACCCAGCTCGCATCAGACTGGGATTTGAGCGATTGCATCGCTTCGGTGAGTGTTGAGCATGACGTGAACTTTAAAAGGGGTTCGAGTGATGCCAAAGACAGTCCGCCGCGGTAGGACGGCGTATCTCCGAGCGTCGCAAACCAATCGCCCAGCGGCGCGGCATAACCGAGTTCGACGATGGTCAGTGATTGTTCGAGCGTGCGCAGTGCGAGGTCGATCGCATGGTACTGTTCAAAGTGCTCGCCTTCGCCAAAGAACAAATCACCCACGCGCTCCAGGATCTCGGCTCGCGTCGCATCGATCAATCGTTGACATTCAGCGTCGCGATCACTGACGGCGGAGATCCGCAGGGAGATCGTGGCGGCGCTCACGGTGATACCGACGCGCGGAAGTCGATCGCGAGCGATCATATCGCCGAGCCGTTGCTCCATATCACTCTCGCCGGTACCAAAGAATTTCATCGCATGATGACGGATGAAGGACGCATCGCCGACGATTTCCATCAACCGCGGCGCGACCGTTTCGTCAAACATTTGCTTCATCTCGACCGGCACACCCGGGAGCGCGAAAACGCGGCTGATCGATCGCGACGCGTTGGCGACGGTCACCTCGCAATCGATTCCCGGTGCGGTTCCGTGTGGATTGACAACGACGCGGCTACCGCGTGGGAACATTGCCTGGACTTCATTCCGCTGGGCCATCAAGCGGCCGCGACGCGTGAACATGGCTTGAATCTCGGCCAGAATTTCGCCACGAAGCTGCAGCGGTTCAGCGGTCAGGATCGCGAGCACGTCGCGGGTCAAATCGTCACGGGTCGGGCCGAGCCCGCCCGTGGTGATGACGACGTCCGCCCGCTCACATGCCGCGCGAAAAACGGCGACGTTGTGCGCCAAAGAGTCGCCGACGGTCGTGTGGAATTGGACGTCGATGCCGAGCGATCCGAGTCGACGCGACAGCCATTGGCCATTCGTGTCCAGTCGGGCGCCACTCGTCATCTCGTCACCGATCGAGATCACTTCGGCGGTCAGGTGCTTCGTTGGTGGGTGGTTCATCTTGGTTCGCTGCGGGCCTCAAATCCAGGGTCGGACGACCGATTGTAAGCGTCTTGGCAAACTTCGGAACCCGCGACAATATCACCACGCGATTGACGTAAGTGCGCTCATGATCGAAGAGCAGCGTCGAGCGGAGGAAACTTGGCTCCTTGGCATCGCGTGGTTCGATTTCGACATACCACCACACATGCGAGCCATCCTCCTCGCGTCCGATCCAGTGGACGGTATTTGCCGCTCCCATCACGGATTGATCACGCTTGATTTTGACTTCCGATTCGACGGCCTCGCGAGTGGCTGCCACGCGCAGGTGCGTCGTGACATAGGCTAAAGCGACGTCGCTCAGCTCCGCTTCACGGTCCGCTTGGCGTCGGATCCATTGCTCATCGAGGCTATGCAAGCGGATCGCGACTTCGAGTCGGTGCGTCTCGGCGTTCCAATCCAGCTCCGATACGGTTTCGTGGACGGGATGCAACAGGACGGCAAACAGTAGATAAAGAGTGATCATCATGTGCCTCAGTTTAATCGCCAGGGGCCCGGCCAAATAGACTGTGCGAGAATCAGCGTTTGATCTCGCCTCACGCCTGGAAACTCGAACGGCCGACCAGCAATATCAATGAAATCTCTTTCATTCCTAACGCTTCCCGGATGCCAGCCGTATGACAACGAGCGTGTGATGCGGGTTCGGGCATCGCAATCGGGATTGCGGTTGATCGATTTCCTTAGCGATCACCATCCGCCGACGCCTCGGGAACGTTGGATCGAATGGTTGGATCGCGGCGACATCCGACTCGAGAACCGGACTTCCGGGGTGGCGAAATCGGTCCTGCCCGACGCTGACTTGATCGTTGCCGGTGGCGAGCGATTCGTGCATCGACAACGTGGCGTCGTGGAACCGGCGGTGCGCGCGACCATCGGAATTCTGCATGAAGACGACTCGCTGCTGGTTGTCGACAAACCCGCACCGTTGCCGATGCATGCGAGTGGCCGATACAACCGCAACACCCTGTTGAGTCTGGTGCAAAGCGTTTACACCGCCGACACCCTTCGCGTCGCTCACCGGCTCGATGCCAACACATCCGGCGTCGTCGTGTTGACTCGAAATGCCCTGGCGGCGACCAGTGTACAGGCACAATTTGCGAGTCGCACCGTGAGAAAACAATATCTCGCGAGGGTGATTGGACATTGTCCCTGGGCATCGCTCAGCTGCGATCAACCCATCGCGGTTGCTGCTGGGCAATCGGATTTCAGTAACACTCACGGTGCTTGGATCACTCATCCGAGTGGTCAATCCGCGGTAACTCAATTCGACGTGATTGCCAAGAACTCGGACGGCACAACGCTCGTCAGCGCGGTACCAATCACGGGACGTACGAACCAGATTCGCGTTCACCTGTGGTCAATCGGCTTTCCCATTGTCGGCGATCCGATGTACTTGCCGGAGCAACAACTCGGCAACTCACAAACGCTCGCGGTGGATGATCCACCGATGTGCTTGCGGGCGACGCGAATCTCGCTCGATCACCCCAACACGGGTGAAGAGGTAACGTTCGTCAGCGAGCTCGAGGATTGGTAGTTCGCATCGTTCATGACAGCTCGTTGACGGCGGCGAGCAAATCGGGAGTGAGCGGTTTGGCGGCGGCGAATTCTCGCACTTGTTCGGGACGGCGGGCGCCGACGAGCGCGGCGGTGACACCGGGTTGTGAAAGGGTCCAACCGATCGCGAGTTCGGAGAGCGACAGGCCCGCGGAAGCGGCGAGCGGTGCGAGGGCATCGAGCCGGTGATGAATCCGAGCCCGTATTTCCCCTTGAAAAATCGGATAGTTCGGACGACTGTCGCCGGGCGCGAACACATGATCACGCGAGATCTTTCCGGCGAGTAAACCTTTCATGAGAGTCCAAAATACATACACGCTGCAATCACGCGCCAGACATGCTGGGATCAACTCCGTGAGCGAATCTGGCTGGACCATGTTGAGGGGGCACTGGATCGCATCGCAACCGACTTCACTCGCGAACGCAGACCAGGTCGCGACGTCGACGTTGCAGACGCCAATGTGCCGGCAAAGTCCCCGGTTCTTGAGCGAAGCGATCGCAGTGGCCGACGCGGCGATGTCGACGTTCGCATCGACGCTGTGCAGCATCAAGAGATCGAACCGCTCGATGCCGATGCGGGCGAGTGAGACTTCGGTGTCGGCGATCAAGGTCTCAGGGCGTCCGTCAATCACGCGGCGGCGACTCGCATCCCAGCGCTGGCCGACTTTACCAATCACGTAGCATTCGTCGCGGCAGGCTTTGATCCCGGCACCGAGGTAGCGATCGCTTTCGCCATCGTAGCCGTAGCTGAAAGCGGTATCGAAGCCGCGAATGCCAAGGTCGAGTGCCGTGCGAATCGTCCCGCGAGCGTCCTCAGGCGTGACGCCGATGGTCGTCACGCCAGCGATGGGCCACAGACCGAGGATAATGTTTTGAGGGAGCATTGGAGTGCAGCGAGGGGGGGGGCAGGTGGAAGTTGTTTTTGAGTCGACCCAAGCAACAAAAAAAGCGTGGAGGATAC
>JBBSJZ010000054.1:0-17895 GCA_038256795.1 Pirellulales bacterium
AAACTCGGGCTCCGACGCGGGATCGAGCGACCGCAGGGGGACTGTGACGTAGTGGTTGATCACGCGCGCGGCCAGTAGCGATAACACGCTGCTACAACCACCCACGGCTAATCCCACCATCAGCATCGTGCCGATATCGACGCCGATGATTTCGGCGACTTGGAGCGGACCGGGGGTCGGCGGGATCAACGAGTGGGCGATCGAACCGCCCGCGAGGATCGCCAGGATGAACAGCACGTAATCGCCGCCAGTGCGTTGCCGCAGCGATCGGGCGAGCGGCACCATCAAGTAGAACACGGTGTCGAAAAAGACCGGAATCCCCAGCACAAATGAGCTTGCCGCGAGCGCTTCGGCGGCACGTTTTTTCCCCGTCAAACGCAGCATCGCGTCGACGATCGTCAGCGCCGCGCGGGACTCGAGCAGGCATTGACCGATGATACTCGCCAGTGCGATGAGGATCCCAACGCTGCCTGCGGTCTCGCCCAATGCCATTGCCAAGCGAGAGGGGGCAGAACGCTCCGTGAACGATTTCGCGGCCTTGTCCGTCCAATCTCCCGAGGCAAGTTGGTCACTCGCGTAGTCCGCCAGTGCCGCATGGCTGGTGAATGCGGCGACTAATAATCCGGCTAATAACAGCGTTAGGAAAGCGTGCAATCGAAAGACGAGAATGCACACCAGCACCACCGCGACCGAAAACGCTACCAACCACCAGATTCCCAAGTTACCCGTCCTCGTTCCCGCCTGCTGACTCGTGCTACAATCCCGACTCAAGCTCCGCATGTTAGTGGAACGACACACCTAAAACATCCAGACGATTCACGCGTGTCCGATACTTCCCCTGAAACTTCGTTTTTTCTGCGTCATGAGTTTCTGATCCGGCGGCTGCATTCGCTGTCGGGCATCGTGCCGTTGGGCGCCTACATGGTGGTCCACCTGACGACCAACGCGAGTCTGTTCAATGGGACGGAAACGTTCCAGCGGGCGGTCTTCATGATTCACGCGCTCGGCAAGGCGTTGCCACTGATCGAGTGGGGATTCATTTTCACCCCATTATTGTTCCACGCACTCGTTGGCGTTTGGATCTGGCGGACCGGACAAAGCAATTTGTCGCACTACCGCACGACGGGGAACAAACGCTACGTGTGGCAGCGTTGGACGGGGTTGATCGCGTTCGCCTACCTGATGGCCCACGTCTTTCACCTGCACGGATGGTTCCATTCCGACCCCTGGTTGGCGGTCGCCAAGCCCTTGGGTGGGGCCCAATTCGAGCCGTACAACGCGGCAAGCAGCTTGATGGCAGCAATGAGTGGCTGGTTTTGGCCGGCTTTTTATCTCGTCGGTGTGCTCTCGTGCGTCTATCACCTCGCCAATGGCATCTGGACGGCGGGGATCACCTGGGGATTGTGGATTACGCCCACAGCTCAGGCGCGTGCGACAAAACTTTGTGTGGCGTTCGGTGGACTGCTTGCGGTTATCTCCGTGACCGCCTGGTACGCCGCCGTGGCTCCGGGCGAGGCGGAGATTGCGGAAGCTCGCGAGGTCGAAAATCGGATGTACGATGCGGGCATCGTCGACGGGTGGGTTTATCCCGACGAAGAGAAACGTCACCAGCCCGAGTAAGTGTGTCGTCAAAGTTTACGAAAACGATTCAATCAAACGAAATTTAAAAATGTCTGAATATCGAGTCGTCGTGATTGGTGGTGGTTTGGCCGGGTTAGCGTCAACGATGAAGTTGACCGAACTCGGTGTCAGTGTGGATCTGATCAGCCTCACGCCCGTCAAGCGTTCCCATAGCGTTTGTGCCCAGGGCGGTATCAATAGCTGTAACGACCAGACACGCCAACTCGGCGATAGCGAGTGGAAACACTTGGACGACACGGTGTACGGCGGCGACTTTCTTAATCACCAACCGCCGGTGAAGGAGATGGCGTACTGGGCACCGAAGGTGATCGATTTGATGGATCGGCTCGGTGTGCCGTTCAATCGCACGGGCGAAGGCTTCATCGACCGCCGACGTTTCGGTGGTACCCTCTACAAACGGACTGCGTTCGCCGGAGCGACGACAGGCCAACAGTTGCTCTACGCACTCGACGAACAGGTACGTCGCCGCGAGACCGAAGGCATGGTCCGCAAGTTCGAGTTCTGGGATTTCTGTGGTTTGATCCAAGATGACAACGGTCGCTGCCGCGGTGCGATCGCTCAAGACATGGTGTCGATGAAGTTCCAAGCCTTCCCGGCGGACGCGGTCGTCGTAGCGACCGGCGGTTGTGGTCTCGTCTACGGTCGCAGCACGATGAGCGTCTTTTGCACCGGCAGCGCCGCCGCGCGCTGTTTCAAAGCTGGTGCCAAGTACGGTAATGGTGAGTTCATCCAAGTTCACCCGACCGCGATTCCCGGAGCGGATAAATTGCGTTTGATGAGCGAGTCCGCTCGCGGTGAGGGTGGCCGAGTGTGGGTGCCACGCGAGGCACAAGACCCGCGGCCGCCGAAAGAGATTCCTGAGGCCGAGCGTTTCTACTTCCTCGAGGAACGCTATCCCAAGTACGGTAACCTCGTTCCACGCGACATCGCGACGCGTGAGATCTTTGACATTTGCGTCAATGAGGGGCTCAGCGTCGAAGCAGATCGTCAATGCGTTTACTTGGACTTGACGCACATCCCACGTCATGAGCTGGATCGAAAGCTCGGCGGGATCTTGGAAATTTACGAGAAGTTCCAAGGTGTCGATCCTCGCGACGAACCGATGAAAATTTTCCCTGCGGTGCACTACAGCATGGGTGGGTTGTGGGCCGATTATCGCAAGAGCAGCGATGGTGGACTCGAGCCCGGCGCCCCGGAAAATCACATGACGAACATCCATGGTTTGTATGCGATGGGCGAATGTGACTATCACTACCACGGTGCCAATCGACTCGGTGCTAATTCGTTACTGTCATGCATCTTCACGGGATTGTTCACGGGGCCATCGATCCTCAATCACATCAACAATCATCCCGGTGCCGGTTACAAGAATGTCGCCCAGGCGGATGTCGACGCAGCCATGAAGCGTGAGCAAGACCGTCACGATCAGTTGCTGTCCAATTCATCCGATAGCGACGAGAATCCGTACTTGATCCACCAAGAGCTCGGCGACTTGATGACCCGTGTCGCGACGGTTGTCCGGCGCAACGATCAATTGACGGATGCACTCGAAAAGGTCAATGAGCTGCACGAACGGGCGATGCGTGTCAGCCTTTCGGATACCGGGTCTTGGACGAACCAAAACGTAATCTTCGCCAAGAGTGTCCAGGACATGTTCCCCATCGCCAAGGCGATTTTGAAGGGTGCCTTGATGCGTGACGAGTGCCGCGGCGCGCATTATAAGCCGGAATTTGAGAAGCCGTCTCTCACCAGCGAAGATCCCGTTGAGCGGCGCCTTGAGGCCGAAGCGTGGTGCGACGAATTCGAAGCCAATAATCGTAAGTTCCTCAAGAGCACGATCGCGACTTGGAACGCGGAGACGATGCAGCCCGAGATCACTTACGAAGACGTCGACACTTCGTTAATCCCACCGCGGCCGCGTTTGTACGGTCTTGTCGGCGCCGAAGACATCGAAAAGGTTTGGAAGGAACGTGCCGCTGCGAAAGCAAACGCCGGTAAACCGACGGCTGATATGCTCGTCCAGGTTTAATCGCAATCCAACACACGCTTATTTCCAATTCACAGTCCCTCACTTTCGCACTTCAAACATCCCATGATCGCTCTCGAACCGTCCCACAAGAAACGACCCGAGTTCATCAATGTCCGCGTTCGCCGCCAGGATGGACCGGGGATGGAACCGTACTGGGAATTGCACAAGATCAAGTACGAATCGGAGATGAACGTCATCAGCGTTTTGCAGCGGATCGCGGCACAGGCAAAAACGTCTGACGGCAAGCGGGTCACGCCGGTCGCTTGGGATTGTGGTTGCCTCGAAGAGGTTTGTGGGTCATGCACGATGGTGATCAACGGCCGTGTTCGCCAGAGCTGCAGCGCCCTCGTCGATCGTTTACTCGCCGAAAATGCCGACGAAGTCGTGCTCGAACCGATGACCAAATTTCCGGTGTTGCGAGACTTGATGGTTGACCGCCAGCGGTTGTTCAATTCACTCAAGCGTGTCGAAGCTTGGGTTCCCGTGGACAGCTATTACGACATGGGGCCCGGCGAACGCCAGTTGATGGCCCAGCAGGAACAGAACTATCCGCTCAGCCAGTGCATGAGCTGTGGTTGCTGTCTCGAAGCGTGCCCGCAATTCAACAAGATCGAACTCCGGCAAGAATCTGGCGAAAGCGATGAAGCGTTCGAAGCTCGCAAAAAAGCTGCGTTCGACGGAAGCTTCATCGGCGCCCACGCGATCTCCCAAGCGATGCTGTTCAACAATCATCCGACGGGCAAATCGTTGGCCAGCGAGCGTGTCGAGGCGCTGATGGGTCCCGGCGGGGTCGCCGCATGCGGTAACGCCCAGAATTGCGTCGCCGTGTGTCCGAAAGAAATCCCACTCACGACATCCATTGCCCGCGCCGGTCGTGCCGCCACCATTCAATCCATCAAACGTTGGTTTGAGAAGTAAGTGTCGTTCGCACTCGGGATACAACAAGATCGTGAATCCATCACCGCGACACATTCATTTCTCGGCTTAGCTAGGCGAGACGTTGTCGGTAACCGTCGCGGTTCGCAAAAGAACCGCATCGACGGTCGGTGTGTTGGTAACCGCGGCGCCGCTGATGTGCAGCGAGGCCGTCAAAACCGGAACGCGCACCGCGAGCGTGACCATACTCACAATCGCTACATCAGGGGCAACCCGGAAACAGTCACAGCTTGCTTGTGCTCGATGCCGATCGGTTGATGACGGACCGGACGAGGCCTACCGCTTGAGTGATGCGGAGACCAGTTCCTCGTCACTACGGACGTAGATGTATCCGTCGGCGATCGCAGGGTGGGACCATGTGACTCCGCCGCGTTGACGCAGTTGTTTGAGCGTCGGCGCGATCAGCTTGGTTCGTGAGTGTTCGGTGTAACCTTCCGGCGAAAGCGTCGCGAAGATCAATTCGCCTTGATCGTTGAGCATGATCTCGTCGTCGCCGTGCTGGATGATGTGGATCGTGCCCCAGCGGTTTCGCGGCACGGCCGTTTGATCCTCCCAGACGCGATCCCCATTGCTCTTTTTCAAGCAACGCAGCTCACCGTAACTATCGACGCCGTAGATGTGATCCCCTTTGAACAGTGGCGTACCGATCATGCAGTGCAAAGCATCGGTGTTTTTCTCGTCGATCCCGACACGGTGCCACAACTGCTTGGCGCGGGGAGCGGACGGGTCGAGCTCGATCATCATGGAACCGTCGTAGAACGACGACACCAACAAGTGCTTGCCATCAGTAATCGGTGTCGAAATCCCAATCGGCATGTTGCGTGATGGCATCGGCACGCTCCAAAACACGTCGCCGGTTTTCGGATCTAAACCCGTGACACTGGCACCGGTCCAGCAAACGATCACGTCGGTGTCGCCTTGTCGAATCACGACCGGCGCGCTGTAGCCCGCCGGATCGTCGAGCGATCGCCAAACTTCAGCTCCGGTTTCCAGATTGAAGGCGACGACGCAAGCACCGGCGGATCCGGCCGCGATCTGAATCACGAGTCCGTCATGCACGAGCGGTGCACCGGCGATGCCCCAAATCGGCAGTTTGGCGTCGTACTCCGTTTCGATCGCGTGCTTCCAAAGCACTTCACCTGTCGCAGCGTCGAGGCAATGCAGGTGCCCCATCGCGCCGACGGCGATCGCGCGGCCCTCGTGAATCGTCACGCTCGCGCGGGGGCCAGCCGTGTACTGGATCGTGTAGGGTGCCGCATACTCAAGCGTCCAAACCGATGCACCGGTTTCAGCATCGAGACACAGCACGCGTTCGCGGCTGTCGGTGTCGCTCTCGGATTGTCGATCCATCACATAGACGCGGTTACCGACGACGGTCGGACCGCTGTATCCCGCTCCGATCGGAACGCTCCAGCGGCGAGGTAAATTGCCTGCGGGCAATGACTCCATGAGCTGGACGTCCGCGGCAAGTTTGCCGTCTCGGTTCTCGCCACGCCACTGGGGCCAATCGTCACCATGAACGAGTGGCATGAGCGACGAGAGCGTCAAAAAACAGACTCCAGCGGCGAGCTGGCGGTGGCGAAGGCGGAGGAAGTTGCTGGGCATTATGAGTTTGGCGGGCGTTGTTGGGCAGCGATGGATTGACGTGACTGGATCAATCCTAACGACTTTGAAGGTGAATCGGAAAGGATCGGGTTGAGGTGAATCATCGGATCGTCACGGGCTCAGTGCGGCTTAGCGGATCGTCTGGCCCCATTAAGCTGGGCTAATGTGCGTCACGGATCAGCGTTCGTTCTGAAGTGTTTTGCACTGGACTTTTGGGTTCATCTCGATAGTCTTTTCCTTGCCGGTCCGCACTGTGACGCGATTTTTGGGTGATGTTTTTGGGTGTCCGTGGTTGATACCCCCCGCTGAATCGCGATGGACTTGTGTGAATTTGACGTGCTTTAGCGCAGGTCGAGTTCACACCACTCGCCGCGATATTCTCATCGCGGTTCCACCTCGATTTGCAAGAGCATTATGCCGTTCTCTGAACTCGGTTTGTCTGAAGCTATCGCTAGCGCCGCCACTTCGGCGGGTTACACGACTGCGACGTCAATCCAATCCCAAGCCATTCCAGTCCTCCTCGAAGGTCGCGACCTCGTCGGTTGTTCGCAAACGGGAACGGGTAAGACAGCCGCTTTCGCGATGCCGCTGCTACATCGTTTGGATTTGACCAAGCGTGTCCCCCATATTTTGGTGCTCGCGCCGACGCGAGAATTGGCGACCCAGGTCGCGGATTCTTTCCGCGAGTATGGTGCCAAAATCCAAGATCTCGGTGTGTTGGCGATTTACGGCGGAGCACCTTACCCACCGCAATTGCAAGCACTGCGCCGCGGTGTTCACGTGGTCGTGGGAACACCAGGACGCGTGATTGACCATATCAAACAAGGCGCCTTGGACCTGTCGAATTTGCAGGCGCTCGTGCTCGACGAAGCTGATGAAATGCTTCAAATGGGTTTCATCGACGACGTCAAAATGATTCTCTCGCACACACCGAAGGAGCGTCAAATGGCGCTCTTCTCGGCGACGATGCCCCAGCCGATTCGCGAGATCGCTCGCGAGCAGATGAAGGATCCCGTCGAACTCAAGAGTGCCGCGACCGAACGAACGGCGGCGACGATCAAGCAACAGTTCATCGTTGCACCGACTCGCCAGAAAGTTGAAATTCTGGCCCGTATCCTCGAAGCCGAGACGACGGATGGTGTGATCGTGTTTGTGCGAACGCGTGCCGCGACGATCGAAGTGGCTGATGAACTCGCCAGTCGTGGATTCAGCACCGCGGCACTCAACGGTGATATTGTTCAAACGCAACGTCAACGAACGGTGAATCAACTCAAGCAAGGCGAGATCAATGTGCTCGTCGCGACCGATGTTGCCGCTCGCGGTTTGGATGTGGATCGGATCAGCCACGTGATCAACTTCGACATGCCACGCGAGCATGAAGCGTACGTCCACCGTGTTGGCCGCACCGGCCGCGCGGGCCGCACCGGCTCCGCGATCTCGCTGGTCGCGCCCAATGCCCAGCGTTCGATTCAACATTTGTCGCGAGCGATTGGCCAACAAATCGAACAAGTCGATCCCCCCACCGCGAAGACAATCAATGCGGCTCGGGCGGACAAGTTCAAGCAGGAACTCATCGCTGCGATCGACAGTCCCCACTTCAAGGGTTTCGCCGCGCTCGTCACCCGCATTGCCGAAGAGACGGGTGAGAGCCTCGATCGATTGGCTGCCGCCGCCGCTACCTTGGCTCACGCGGGTCGTCCGCTGTTTGCTCAAAATCTTGATCTACCACCCGCCCGTCCGGCACGACGTGAGCGTGAGGGTGATCGTCCGTCGCATGGCGAACGTGATAATCATCGCGGACGCGAGGATCGAGGTCGCGATGACCGTGGCCGTGACGATCATCGCAGTGGTCAACGTTTTCAATCGTACCGCGTCGAAGTGGGACGTGAGCACGGGGTCATGCCCGGGCACCTAGTTGGCGCGATTGCCAACGAGGCTGGCTTGGACGGACGGGACATCGGCCGCATCGAGATCAAGGATCACTTCTCGTTCATCGATCTGCCGGTCGGCATGCCACCAGCCGTGTTCGAGATTTTGCAAGCGACTCAAGTGTCGGGTCGACCGTTGCAGCTTTCCGAAGCGGGCGACGCGCCTCGCGGTGGAAGCCGCAGTGCCGGTGGCCACGGCGGCAAGCCCGCTAAGCATTTCAGCAAGAGTGGTTCCAAGCCACAGGGCGCCAAGCCGCTCGGTGGTTTCGGACGCAAATTCGATAAGAAGAAGTCGCCCAAGAAGAAAGTCGAAACGACTTAATTCCGAGCAATGTCGATGACGCTTCCACGCAGAGTTCTGGGTCGAACCGGGTTACAGGTAACACAGCTCGGTTATGGCAGCATGGGACTTCGCGGCCCCAACACTTGGGGCGTTCGCGTCGTCAGCGATGACGACGCGGATGCATTTCTGAATCGCGTTTTGGACGCGGGCATCAACTTCATCGACACCGCGCCGGACTATGGCGCGAGCGAAGAACGCATCGGCCGCTTCATCGGCTGCCGCCGCCGTGAGTTTGTGCTCGCGACCAAGTGTGGTTGCGACTACGTCCAGCATCACGATTCACTCGAGGTGCGGCACACCTGGACTGCGGATGTGATTCACCGCAATGTCGCCGCGAGCTTGCATCGACTGCGAACTGACGTCATCGACATCCTGCAGTTCCATGGGGGAGACGCGAAGACGTTGCGAGACACCGGGCTCATCGATGTCGTGCGTGATTACCAGCAGCAGGGCGTGATCCGCTTCATCGGCGTGTCATCGAGCTTGCCGAATCTACCGGCGCTAATCGACATGAACGTGTTTGACACGTTCCAGATCCCGTACTCGATTCTCGCACCCGAGCATCACGACTGGATCACCCGAGCAGCCGAGACGGGGGCCGGTATCATCGTCCGTGGCGGGGTCGCCCAAGGTGGACCCGATGCCGAGATCCAGCGACCGGCGGTGCATCAAGCTTGGACCGAAACGATGCTCGAGCAACAACGGCCGAGCCATTTCACGCGGGCGCAGTTCATTCTCCAGCGCACCCTGGCACACCCGCATTGCCACACGACGATTGTGGGCACCTGCAATCCAGACCACTTGGCCGAAAATATCGCTGCGGCATCCCCGTCCGCCTAGTGCCGCGAGAACGAGTTAAGGTTCCTTGAAAAAGGGTAACCCGCTGCGTGAGCGAGGGATGAGTGGTCCGGCGCCACGCTGCTTCGTCGCGTGGCAGAGTCATTGAGCCCGTTCAGGGCGAAACGACCATGCGGGAAAGTGACCGCCACGTTTAACATTGTCTCGCAGGTAGCTTTTTCGTTACCATCCGGGCGGTCGGTGAGTTCTCAGGAAGTGGACCTTCCGGCCGAAGCGTGAAACATCATTTTGAAACAAGCCGCGTTTGCTTCATGGAAGGGGCTCGCCGTGTCGTTGCCTGCGTCCCGATCCAGTTTTTCCGCCTCATCCGCTGCGCACGCGTCTTTGACCACGCCGTCGCTGTCCACGCCACTGGAACGCTTGCGGTTTGTGCGCGAGGTGGTCGCTCGCGAGGGCCGAGCGGTACTGGAATGTGCCGCTGCGCTATCTCCGGAAGCCGTTCGCGCCGCCGAAATGACCGCCGAGTGCGAGGGATGCGTCATTGTCACGGGGGTCGGCAAGGCCGGGCTCGTGGGTCAAAAGTTGGTGGCGACGCTCGCCAGTACCGGATCCCCCGCCCACTTTCTGCATCCCGCCGAGGCGGTTCACGGAGACCTGGGACGCGTCCGTGAAACTGATTTGGTGTGGGCGATCTCCAATTCGGGTCGCAGTGACGAATTGGTGCGAATCGCGTCCCACTTGAAAACCTTCACGCGAGGGTTGATCGCACTGACATCGACTTCCGATAATCCGTTGGCCGATGAAGCGGACTGCGTGGTCGAGTTTGGCCAGCACGCTGAAGCCTGTCACAACGGGCTGGCGCCGACCTCGAGCACTGCGGTGATGATGGCCGTGGGCGATGGGATCGCACTGCTCGCCAGTCGCCTTCGTTCCTTCACACCTCAAGACTTCGCCCGCTTTCATCCTGGGGGAGCCCTCGGTCGAAAACTGGCCAAAGTCGACCAGTTGATGCGACCGCTAGATGCTTGCCGTGTGGCGTTTGATAACGTCACCATTCGCCAGGCGATGATTGTGCAATCCCAGCAAGGTCGACGCACGGGTGCGGTGATGCTCGTCGATGCCGCTGGCAAGCTAGCCGGAATCTTTACCGATAGCGATCTCGCCAAAATGCTTCAAACGCGAAGTGAAACGTCCTTGGATGAACCGATCGCCTCACGCATGACCACGCGTCCGACCACGATCGGCTGTGGCGCTCCACTGCAGGACGCCATCTCGCTAATGTCGCAGCGACGAATCAGCGAGTTGCCCGTGCTCGCACGTGACGGCCGGCCGCTCGGATTGATTGACGTGACCGATCTCGTCGCCCTCGGCGAAGTCGTTCATCCCCTCAAAACCAGCCTCTAGCATTCCTTCATTCCCCCAATCCTCCATGCCCGTCGCACTCGTCTCGGACGATCAACTTGCCGCGCCGATTCGATGCATTCTTTCGGATGTTGACGGAGTGATGACGGATGGGCGGATCATCTACGACGCTTCGGGCGTCGAGACCAAACGGTTTCACGTTCGCGATGGACTCGGCATCAAGTTGTGGATGCGAAGTGGATTTCAATTCGGTGTGCTCACGGCGCGGAACAGTCCGATCGTTCGCCAGCGAGCGGCTGAATTGGGGATTGAGCATGTGCGGCAAGGGTTCGAGGACAAGTGGCCCGCAGCCGTGGAGATGCTTTCGGTGATGGGATACGAGCCGAAGGATGTTTGTTATATCGGTGATGACTTGCCGGATATCGCGGTGATGCGCCGCGTCGCACTCGCGGTGGCCCCGGCCGATGCGAGCACCGATGCCCGCGCCGCGGCCCACTGGGTGCTGCACCGCAGCGGTGGTGAAGGCGCCGTTCGCGAGCTCACCGAGCGGTTGCTTCGCGCCAAGTCACGTTGGGAGGAGCATCTGTAGCGCGATTTGAGCAGCGCACACAGCTCGGCAAACATGCTCGATAGGTTTCGACACTACACGATGGCCCTATTAACGCTCGTCGCCATGGCGATCGGGTATCGTGGTGTCGTTGACCCATGGCTGCAGCCGCCCTCCGTCGAGGCCGTCAAGATGGCGGTGCTTCCCGTCCTTCGCGGCGACGATTCGCTCGCGGATTTGTTTCCCGCTGGAGCTTGGCAGCGCGGCTCCTGCAAACGATTGCAAACGACTGACGGTGTGCTGTTGTTCGATCGCTGGGAACAAACCGCCGGTGATCAATGGAAGTTGTGGCCGGTGACCGTTGTCATCGGCCGCGGGTTGTCCGGCGACTCCAAGGCCGAGCCGATCATCATCGAGTCGCAAGAAGGCGCGGAGATCAAATTCACTCAGTCGCTCAATGTGATGAGTGGCGGTGCGCCGCCGATCAGCCGAGGACGCATCATTGGCAATGTGAACATTCGACGCATCACCGCACCTCGTCAGTCATTGGAGTCTGGACAGCCCACGGAAGCGGGCGGCAAGGTGACGCCAGCCCTCAACATTCGCACCGCGAATGTCGGTATCGACAACCGCAAAATTTGGACGACCGAAGCGATCGAAATGCAATTGGGCGATGCACGGTTGCTCGGCCGCGACTTGACGATGTACCTTTCGGCGGCGACGGGAGTCACGCCAGCTCGGGCCGACGCGGGATCGATCCTCGATCGAATGGAACTCATCTATTTGGACCAACTTCAATTACCGCTTCCGAGCGATGTCGATGGCCGCGAGCCAGCGGTTATCTCGGTATCGTGCGGTGGACGTGTTGAATATGACTTTGCGCTGGATCGATTGTCGCTCCGTGACGACGTTACCGTTGTGCACCAGACGAGTAATGCGGAGGCGGATCGCTTCGATTGCCAAACGATCGAGTTGTCGCTTCGCGATCCGATGAATAACGCGTTGACTCGAATGGGCCCGCTAGACTGGATGATTCGATTGCGGGCGACGGGAACACCGGCGGTCGCGAACTTGCCGAGCTACGGCATCGAGTTGGCGGCCGAAATGATCGATATCGATGCCGTGGCGGGTCTGGTTCTCGCCGAGGGAGGCACCGGCGTTCGTGTCCGCTATGGCGCCGTTAATGCTCGCCTGGCGCGGCTCGGATACCAATTCGATCCGAAAAACCCGAAACGTATCGGTGCGGTCGATGCGTTTGGTAGCGGTCTCGTGGAGATGGACGATCCGTCGTTACCCCTTCGCCAAGTGCGTTGGAAAGATGGGTTCAAGATGCAACCGCTGGGGATGATCACGCCCGATGCGATTGATGCTGACATTGCCTTGTTCGTCGACGGCGAAGTGACCGCGATGCTGGCGGATGGTGGGCAATTCAATGCGGACTCGATCGAAGGCGTGCTCAAGCCCAACGCATCGCCTCAATCACCCACCGCCACGGGGCTACGTCCGGATCGTTTCCAAGCACTCGGGAACGTGCGGCTCGATACGGCGGCGATCGCGGTCGAGACCGAGCGATTGATGCTGTACTTTGTCACGTCGATCACTCACCCAACACCGCAAACTTTGGCCGCTGCGGAGACCACGGGAACCGTCGCGGTGTCAGAACCGGCCCCTTCGGGCTTGCGTCAATGGGTGTCACAGCCCGATCCGACGAGCGGGGGCATTGTCGCTCCGATCGCACGACCGCGGCCGACCGTTCGCGGCAATTCGATCAAAGCCGAGCTGCGATCGGATGCCAGCGGAATCAGCGCGAAGGACTTGATGGTGATCGGCGATGTCGAGGTGTTGCACTCGATTGTTGCGGGCACGGTACCCCTTGAAGCTCGCTTGACCGGCGATCGACTGCAGCTCCAGGACGGAGGCGGTGAGGACGTTTTGCAGCTGGATAGCAGCCCCGATAAGCCCGCGCGATTCGAGCTCGGTGACGGATACTTCGTCGGTCCAAAAATTCAAATTCGCCCGAACGATAACATCGTATGGATCGATTCCGCCGGAGAGTTCCGCATGCCCACCGCCGTGTTGCCAACCGGGCTCAGCCAGGTCGAGCCGACGGCATCCCCCTCCGCTCAAGTCGCGAGCTCGCAAACGAATCGGTTGGTCCCACTCGGCAGTCCTCGCAGCGGTGAGCGAGCGCCGCCGGCGAGCAAGATTGTCTGGACCGAAGCGCCGCTTTGTCGTTGGCAGGGCGAGATGATTTTTGACGGTCGCTCCGCAATCCTCACCGAGGGCGTTGACATCACCGCGTCACTCGTCAATGGCGATGAGCCTTGGCAACTCGCACTGCGCGGTGATCGCCTCGAAGTGATTTTGGCTCAAGACGTCGAAGTTCGCGACGTGCAAACGATTCGCAATGCCGCGGTGCAGCAAGTCGTGTTGATGCAAAAATCGAATGACCAACCCGTGATCGCCGAAGCCTATCAGCGCAGCCCCGACGGTGCGTTGCAAGCGCGGCACTTGATGAGCGCACCGCGATTGACGTTGATGCCGGCGTCGGGGGGGCGATTGGTTGGCGAGGGTCCCGGTTGGTATCGCGGCTGGACGTTGGCGACGCCCACACCCGAGAGCCAAGGCCCCAACCGGTCGACACCGACGAGCCCCGGTGAGGATGGTTTGCAAGGCATTCACTTGACGTACCACGAATCGATGTCCGGCAACATGACGGCGAAGAGTTTGGAATTTGAACGCGGCGTTCGTGTCGCAACCAAAACGGTCCCGAATTGGACCGATGCGTTCGACGCTGCGGCGATGGACTTTGTCGGACTCGGCGAGTCGACGCTCGATTGTGATCGATTGCGATTCATGGTCGACCCACGCTACATCGCGGCCAACCGACCGAGCCCAGGTGTGCCGGCCCCGTGGGAACTCGAAGCCGGTGGCGGTGTCGTGTTCAAGACGAGGACCGAGCGAGGATTGTTCAACGTCACCGCCGCGCGGGCTTCCTACGCGTCCGCCAAGGAACTATTCACCATCGACGGAGCCCCGGGACGACCTGCGGTGATGCAGCAAACACTTCCCGACGGCAAGCCGGGTCCTCGGGTTGTCGGCCGCGGCACGATCAATTCACGCACCCTGGAACTTCAATTCGAATTCGAGAGTTTCGATGGCGGGACGATCCAGAAATCGCCTGCAAAATAACTACCCGATTTGCTGAATTGAAAAGTGAACTTGCGAGCCGCTGGTATTCAGCAAGCTACCAATCCGCGAGTGGGCCAGCCTCGGAATGCTCCAGCGAGCTGCACTGGGAATCACAGAAAGCGTCCGTCATGCCGGCGAGGTACTCGCCAATCACTCGCTCGATCGGTAGCGAGTTAGCTCGGGTGCGAAAACGAAGCGGCAATCGTTCGGATTGACGACGGAGCGTTTCGAACAACCTCAGCAATCGCGAGGCCGCGGACTTGCGAACCGGAATCAATCGCGGGTGGCGATACACCGCGTCGAACAGGAATGATTCCAACTCGCCCCGTTCTTTGGCGACGTGTTCGCTGTGACCGATCCTCAGCCCCCCATCGCTGACTTCCTCGCTGGAGTGCCCGTCGAGTGGTCGCAGTTGTTCGCTCGTCACCGTGAGCAAATCACTGACTTGCAAATCGAGCAACTCATGCACGAGCGACTGGCGAAGCTTGACACTCGGCAAGATTCCGTGTCGCTCGCGGATCGTCGCCAACGCGCGGCGAACGATTTTGAGTTCGGCGAGTTCATCGATACTGAGTAATCCCATTTGCAGCGCATCATCGACATCATGCGCGTCGTAAGCGATCGAGTCGGCGGCGTCGACGACTTGGACCTCAAGTCTTGGCGAGCGCCCCATCGCTGCCTCGGCTTTGTGCGCCCGCACGTCTTGGCCGCCGAGCGTCTCATGGCACAGATTCAAGCCTGGGAAGTCGCCGTATCGCTGCTCGAGTTCTTGAACGATCGTGAGCGCGAATTGATTGTGCGAAAAACCACCGACCGATTCCATGCACTCGCTCAGCACGTCTTCGCCACAATGACCAAAGGGCGGATGACCGATATCGTGCATCAGCGCGAGTGTCTCGGTCAGGTCCTCGTTCAATCTCAACGTCCGGGCAATGGTCCGAGCGACTGAGGCGACCTCGAACGTGTGCGTCAATCGCGTGCGGTGGTAGATGCCCATCTCGCCCGTGAAGACCTGCATTTTCCCGGACAATCGGCGGAACGCGCTACTATGCAGAACCCGATCGCGATCGCGGGTGAATGGCCCCCGGTACGAATGGGCCGCTTCCGGGTAAACTCGCCCCAGCGAATCTCGACTGTGCATGGCGTAGGACGCCAGCAGTAGATGTTCCCGATTCTCGAATCGGCCAAGATCGATCGTCGGCGGCGAAGTGGGCCGTTGGATCGGACGGGGTGGCATCAGGATCGCGTGATTCGCGGAAATCGGGGACGGAAATGAACATTCATTGGTTTGCATGGATCTTAGCCGTGTTTTCCTGAGTCGCCCACTCACCTTGTGAACCCTAGCTCGCCCTTTTACACGCTGCTTCAATAAATTTCGTGCCACAAAAACAATCCGGATCGTCCCAGCCCGCGAAAAAACGAGCCAAGTTGCTCCCCACTGCCGCACGATCGGTGATGTCGGAAGCGCGGATCGAAATCCGTGGTGCCCGTGTGCATAACCTAAAAAACCTCAACGTCGATATTCCTCGCGACGCGATCACCGTCATCACCGGTGTCTCCGGCAGTGGCAAGAGCTCTCTCGCATTCGATACGTTGTTCGCCGAGGGCCAGCGACAATACATCGATAGTTTGTCGGCGTACGCCCGCCAATTTCTCGACCAGATCCCACGTCCCGATGTGGACTCGATCCGCGGCCTCGCGCCAACGCTCTCGATCGACCAGAAACCGGGGTCGACGAATGTTCGCAGCACCGTGGCGACGGTTACCGAAATCTATGATTACTTACGACTGCTCTACGCCCGCGTCGGCACTCCCCACTGTGCCGCTTGTGGATCGGCGATCTCACAGCAATCCCCCGAAGCGATCCGTGATTCGCTGGCGGCGCTCGCCACGGGCACCAAGGTGGTGCTGCTGGCGCCGATGGTGCGTGGTCGACGCGGCGCGCACCGCGAAGTCTTCGAAGCGATCCAGCGAGCGGGATTGATTCGTGTGCGAGTCGATGGCGAAATGGTGTTGCTCGAAGACGTCCCCACGCTCGCGCCACGGCGCAACCACACGATCGAAGCGGTCGTCGATCGCCTCGTGATCCGCACCGACCAACTCGGGCGACTCGCCGAATCACTGCAATTGGCGCTGCGGCTTGGTGAGGGTCTCGTCGCGACCCTCATCGAAAATGACGATGGCGATTGGCGTGAGCAACTGCATAGCACCGCAAACAGTTGCATGAATTGTGGTGTGAGTTGTGAGGCTCTCGAGCCACGAACGTTTAGCTTCAACAGTCCCTACGGTGCGTGCCCGGCTTGCGAAGGGCTCGGTCACGTCGGTGACGATGAATCGCGTCACACCTGTGAAGCCTGCGGCGGTGGTCGATTACGTCCCGAAGCTCTGAGTGTCCAGATCGATGCGCTCGCGATTCACCAACTCACCGCGATGCCGCTCGCCGACGCTCGGGGTTGGTTCGAGAATCTCGACAGCAAACTCGGGGAAGTCGACCGCGCGATCGCCCAACCGATCTGCATCGAAGTCGCCAAGCGATTGAAGTTTCTGGAGCGAGTCGGTGTCAACTATCTCACGCTGGATCGCAGCACGAACTCGCTCAGCGGTGGTGAATTGCAACGCGTGCGATTAGCGACAAGCATTGGTAGCGGGCTTGTCGGCGTTTGCTACATCCTGGATGAACCGTCCATCGGACTGCACCCGGCCGATCATGATCGACTCATCGATGCGATCCGTGATCTGCAGCTCCAGGGCAACACGATCGTGATGGTCGAGCACGACGAAGCCACCATGCGAGCGGCGGATCGGGTGATCGATATTGGCCCCGGAGCGGGGACACGTGGTGGAGAGTTGATCAGCGCCGGAACGCCGGATGAAGTCGCCGCGGACACGTCGAGCCTCACGGGTGATTACCTGAGCGGACGCAAGCGAATCGAAGTCCCCGCCGTGCGCCGACCACCGGCGCAAGACCATTGGTTGACGCTTCATGACGCGACCACGCACAACCTCAAACGCGTCACCGCCCGCGTTCCGCTCGGGTTGCTGGTCGGCGTCAGCGGCGTGTCCGGTAGCGGCAAGAGTTCGCTCATCAACGACACGCTCTACCCGGCATTAGCAAAATCGCTCGGTCTTGTCGCACCACCGCCGGGCGAATTGAGTGGCCTCGAAGGCGCCGATAAAATCGACAAGCTCGTGACCATCGACCAATCGCCGATCGGCCGCTCGCCGCGAAGTTGTCCCGCGACCTACGCGGGCGTGCTCGACGAAATCCGCAAGGTGTTCGCCGCTACCCGCGATGCAAAAACGCTCGGATTCACCTCGAGCCGTTTCAGCTTCAATTCGCCGGCGGGCCGCTGTGACTTGTGCAAGGGTCATGGCGTCGAGCGAGTCGAAATGAATTTCCTGAGCGACCTGGTGGTGACGTGCACCCGTTGTGCCGGAAAACGATTCAATCGACAAACGTTGCAAGTTCGCTTCAAAGGCGCGAGCGTCGCCGACGTGTTGGCAATGACGATCG
>JBBSJZ010000055.1:0-17874 GCA_038256795.1 Pirellulales bacterium
ACTGGTGCGGCGCCGCATCGACGTTGCTGTACACCGGAATGCGGCAATCCTGGATCGGCATTTCATCCAATGCCGCCTGCAACAACGGCACTGCGGACTGCATCAGCGACGTGTGGAACGCTCCCGCCACGTTCAATCGAATCAGCTTCAGCTGACCCGCCGTATTTTTTTCGAGTGCATCGATCGCCGACAAGTGGCCTGAAATGGCGATGTTTCCGGGGCAGAGCAGATTCGCGGGTTGCAACACTTCACCGTCGCCACGATTGTCATCGCACACCTGCTGGACCGCGTCCAAATCCATTCCGAGAATGCTGGCCATTCCGCTTTTCACCGCATTGGCCGCCGCCTGCATCGCTTGCCCGCGTCGCTGCACCAGTCGCAATGCGTCCTGGAACGCCAGTCCTCCAGCAAAACAGACAGCGGTGTACTCACCGAGGCTCAAACCAGCGGCGGCGGTAATCTTTTTCGCGCCGTCTGGATTATCGCTGGTCCAAATGGTGGCTGCCGCGATTCCGGTGACGAATAACGCGGGCTGGCTGAATTCTGTCGCCGACAACTTCTCGTCCGGTCCAGCAAAGCATAGCTCAGCGAGATCGTAGCCAAGAATGTCGCCAGCTTGGGCGAACAACTCACGCGCAGCGGGGAAGTGGTTGTGCAGCCACTGGCCCATGCCGACAGCTTGGGCGCCCTGGCCGGGAAAGAGGATTCCGAGGGAATCAGTATCAATTGCCACGTAAAATCAGTCGCCTTCGGCTCAGTCGTCTTGTTTTTCGACGACCGTGCGGCCTTGGTAATAACCGCAAGTCGGGCAAATCGTGTGCGTCGGCACAGCACTGCTGCACTGGGGACAGTAAGCAACTTGACGTTTGGTCAGGTGATCGTGAGCGCGGCGACTATTCGTTCGCGCGTTGGAGTGACGTCGTTTCGGGACTGCCATCGCAGGAGGTCCAAGTGAATGGAGGATCGGTTCAATCGAGCCGCGTATGTTAGGAAGTGCTTCATCAGTCCGTCAACGCGGTAAAACCTGTTTTTTCTCGGGTTCCTAGATTTTTCCTGGAACCGTCCGCCCCTGAAACCGCCGCAATGAAACAATTCCGACATTTCAGGGTCGAGCGACTCCCCTCCCACGCGTGATCGCCCCGCCCAGGCTCTAGACTTCTAACGACTCGGCGACCGATTCGCCGGTTCAACGACAGCGTGCAACCCCCCAACTCCTCCCATGCAAGATGCCACGACCGATCGTCGACCTTTAAAAACTCGCTCCTGGAGAGTCTTTCAGTCGCTCGCGTCCTGGCTTGCCCGCTGCGGCGTCAGCCCCAATGCGATCTCGGTCGCCAGCGTCGGCTTCGCAGTCCTCGGCGCGGTGGGTCTCATTGCCACGAACTGGGTGGACGATGGCTCGCTTCGGCGGCTGTGCTGGCTGGTGGCCGGTGCAGGTATCCAATTGCGTTTGATCGCTAACTTGCTCGACGGCATGGTCGCGGTTGAAGGCGGACGCGCGTCGGCGACGGGACCGCTGTACAACGAAGTTCCGGATCGACTCAGTGATCCGATCTTGCTCGTCGCGGCCGGCTACGCCGCTGGCGCGTATCCGATCGCCGGCTGGGCCGCGGCGGCGATCGCATTGCTCGTCGCTTACATTCGGGCGATCGCGGCGAGCGTCGGCGCGGGCCAGATTTTTCTTGGACCGATGGCCAAGCCACAGCGGATGGCCATCCTCAGTGCCGTTTGTGTTGCCGGAGCCGTGCTGCCCGATGCGTGGATGACACTGCGGGGGCCGGGTATACCGGTGGCTTCCGAAAGCCCCAGCAGCCCAAACGATTGGGGCGTCATGACCCTCGCCCTTTGGATCATCGTTGCCGGCGGGGCGTTCACTGTCGTGCGGCGGCTCCAACACGCTACGGCGTTGTTGAAGCGAGCCGCGGAGTCGCCGTCATGAACGACTCGCAAACGACGGTTTGGTTCGGACATCTGACACTCGAAGTCCGCCTGGTGCTGCTGGCTGTTTTCGCGGCGTTAGTCGTCGCCAGCGCGATCTCGCTATTACTCGTGCGACTCAAGCCCCATCGTGACTGGAGTGAACTTCGCGCTCGCATCCGCACTTGGTGGGTGATTGCCGGGCTTGTCGCGGGCGCTTTATTGCTTTCGCCTGACGCCGCAATTTGGTTCTTCGCCTTGGTTAGCTATCTCGCGCTGAAGGAATTCTTCTCGCTCATTCCGACGCGTCGGGCCGACCGCCGCGTGTTGTTTTGGGCGTATCTCGCCGTGCCTGTGCAGTACCTATGGGTGTCGATGCAGTGGTACGGAATGTTCATCATCTTTGTGCCGGTTTATTTGTTCCTGCTATTGCCGACGCGGATGATTCTCATTGGCGAGACCCAGGGGTTCTTGCGAGCGATCGGCACGGTGCAGTGGGGATTGATGGGGACTGTTTTTTTCCTCTCCCACGCGGCTTACTTGTTGGCATTCGAAGTCACAGCGTTTCCCCGTGTCACACCCATGTGGCCGCATGAATTGGCGGCAACCTATCCCGGCCCAGGGCTGCTACTGCTACTGCTTGTGCTGACGCAATCCAATGACGTGGCACAGTTTCTTTGGGGCAAGTCGCTGGGGCAACGCAAGATCGCACCGCGGGTCAGTCCCGGCAAAACATGGGCTGGGTTCCTCGGTGGCTTAGCGACGACGATTCTGCTTGCCGGCATCATCGGTCCGCCCCTCACGATGCTCGACGTCCCGCGGTCGCTCGTCGCTGGTGCACTCGTCGGCGTGAGCGGGCTGATGGGTGACTTGAATATCTCCGCACTAAAACGAGACCTTGGCGTGAAGGACGCGGGATCGACGCTGCCCGGCCACGGTGGAGTGCTCGATCGCACCGACAGTCTGATGTTCACCGCCCCCGTGTTCTTTCACTTCGTGTGGTATTGCTATGGGTGAGCCGCAATCAAAACTCGACTTGGAAGTCGTCGCCAAGGGACCGCAACCGCAACTGCGTTACTTGTTTTTCATGCTCATCGTGCGTCCCGTGATGCTGATCGTGATGGGCATGAACGTTCGGCATGCGGCACGATTGCCGCGATCGGGCCCCGCCTTGATTGTCGCCAACCACAACAGCCACTTAGATGCGCTCGCGCTCGTGACATTATTTGGCATGAACCGCTTGCACTTAGTGCGACCCGTCGCGGCCGCCGATTACTTTCTCAGCTCGCGATGGTTTGCATGGTTCTCGATCCGCATCCTGGGCATTCTGCCGCTGGATCGCGAAGTCCGCTCCAAGCACCGACATCCACTGGACCCGATCAGTGAGTCGTTGGCTCGAGGCGAGATTGTGCTGCTGTTCCCCGAAGGCACGCGTGGTGAACCTGAGAAGCGAGAACCGTTCCAGCAAGGCATCGCGCACATCGCCAAGCGTCATCCCGAGATCGCAATCGTGCCCGTGTTCCTGCATGGACTCGGCAAGGCTTTGCCGCGTGGCGAGGGACTTCTCGTCCCATTCTTCTGTGACGTCTTCATTGGCGACTCGATCGCGTGGACCGGCAACCGCGGTGAGTTCATGGATGCGTTGTGCAAGACCTTTGACGCGTTGGCCGTGGAAGCGAAAGTGCCCGAGTTCGGTGAATGAGCATCTAACGAATCATTTCAAACGCGATCGTTGCTTGACCGTATTTTTTGCCCGTCAAATCTTCGATCGTCAATTGCATACGATACTTGCCTGCGGCGAGCTCCTTGGGCAAGAACATCTGGTATGCGATGAAATAGTCTCGCAAATAGTTGTTGGAGACTTGGCGATCGGTTGGCAATAACTGGCTCGCCATCTTAGCGCCGGCTTCGTTGTAGATGTCATAACTGCCTTGCAAATTCGTTTCGTAGCCTTCTGGGATCTTGGCGGCAACAAAATTATCGATTTCGCAGTACAGGATGACTTGTTGGCCGGTTTTGAATCGCGAGCTGGGGAACTTTTTGATTTGGCCGTAGGCTTCGATTTCGGTACAGAACGCGAGCGAACGGACGTCGAGTGTATCCGTCGCCGCGGCGAGTTGGTTGGTCGCCTCACGGAGCTGCGGTAACGCCGCACTGAACCGACGCCCCGGAACCGGGTGACCGTCTGGGTCGATAATCGTCCACAAACCGAGCAATTGATGTCGCAAGTACTCCTGTTCTTTCTCAGGCATCCCATCGACCCCACGAACAGCCTCGTCGACCTTGCCAGATAACACCATCAAATGCCGTAGCATCACCAAACGTCGACTTCGTTCGGCATCGGACTCGTCGGGTGATCCCTTGCCAAGACGCCCCAGCAATTCCGAATACAACTCCGCTTCACTCATCGAAGCGGCGCTAGCTTTCGCAGGAACGATTGCGCTCGCGACGCTCACCGGTGTGGGCGACGGCGCAGCCGCCTGGAAGGGTTCGGTCGATGTTGGAATCGGCTGAGCGATCTGCGTTGGTGGCGTGGGCTTGGCTGCGGCGATCGCAATCGGTGCCGATAGGGTGGACTTGACGTCGGACTCCGCGATCGTGACGGCGATTGGCCCGGATGGCGCCGGCACGGGCGCGGGCGCGGCTTGCGCCGGTTCGCTGGAATGGCTGAGCGAAAGCGCTGCGCCCGTCGATTCGGATGCGGTCGCTTCGGATGCGGTTGATTCTTTGGGGCTGGTGGGGCGATCGGTGAGTGATTCGATGTGACCCTGGGAACCCGTCTTCACGTGGTTGATCGAGGCCACGACGCCGGCGAGTGAGTCGGCGTCGTAAGAGACGCGGCGAATGCTGTCCGACGCAGCCGCTGCGTCGACGCCGGGCCGAGACGGGGCACTCGGCGCGGCAACCGCTGCAGTGGTGCGAGACGCTGCCGCAGCGAGCTGACGCAGTGCGAGTTGTTGGACCTCCGGAGGGCTGTTTTTGAACGCTTCGAGCATCTCGCCAGCGTCGGGTGGTAGCGGTGCCGAGTTGAATTGTGCGGAGTCGGAGCGGGGAGCTGGGCTGGCGCTGCTGGGCCTCGACTCGACTTGGGTGTTGCCTTCGCGGACGAAGCCACGATCGTCAAGCGGCGGACTTGCTTCAAACCCCATCGTCGACACCCGCTGGGACGCCGCGTCGCGGGTGCCACTCGCCCTCGTGACAGGGCCGGTGACATCGGAACGGGTGGCATCGGAACGGGTCGAGTCGGGACCGCCCAGTTCGGAACCGGCTCTCGGTTTCGCGGTCGCGAGTCGCTGCGGTGGCGCCTCGATCGCGGGAACCTCAAGTGACGGGTCGTGCGTGACCTGGACGGACCGAGCGAGGGGATACGTGCCACGGCACCCCAGCAACAAAATGCTGGCGAAAACACAGAGCGAAAGCGACCCAGGGACCGGGCGAGAAAACATCCTTGCCTCGCAATTAAAAACGTTGGAAACTAGGGAAGCTCTAGAAATCCATTTCCAGACGCATCCTCAGCGATCGACGTTACGCTTTTCCGAAGCTCGTATCAATCGCAATGCAAAACTTGAGACAAAGATCTCGGATTCTAGGAAGTCGTGACCGCGCGGGCGGCGTCGATCTTCGCTTGCATCGCTTCGGGATGCTGCAATCGCTCGGCGACCATCCGAGCCGCTTCGGTCCGCTGGCCGAGGTCCTCGTGTTGGTTTCCGGCCACCATGGCTCGAATCAGGACACAGAGAATCTGGGCTTCGAGGTAATCCTGGCCGAGACCCTAGATCTCTTTGTAGCCCTGCTTGGCCATCGCGATCGCCGTTTCGGCCTGGCCCACTTCGAGGTGGTACTCGCACCAGTATTGATAGAACGGGAAACCGGCGGGCCGTTCTGGATGCGGGTTGCGGGTTTGTTGTTGACGTGCGGCGAGCGAGCGACGTCCGAGTTTGGCAAGAGCACAGGCATGGGCGCCCAAGACCGCCAATCGATCCGTGTCTTCCTCGTCCCCGGCTTGCCCCATTCGCCAGGCGCGTTCGACGGCATCGACCATCTCCGGCCAATCCCGCTCGGCGTACGCCAAGTCGCAATCGAACGTGACCACGTGCAGGTAGTAATCGGGATCGTCGAGTGCCTTAGCAAAGTCCCACATTAAATCGCGAGCCGCTTTTGCCGCTGCGGTGTTGCCCAGCGCCATCTCCGCCTCGTAAAGATTGCCGAGTGAAATCAACCGGTCCTCGTCGTCGGCGATGTCCGACTCGGCGACAAGGGAATCGATCAAACGAATCTCGTCCGCGTGTCCCGCCGGGTCCGCCAGCGTCAACGCGGTGCCGAGCATGTTATTGATCGCCAATCGCAGCGGGCTATCGGCGTACGCATCATGCCGGGTGGCGATCGCCGCGGGTCGAAGCAGCTCGATTCCCTCGTGAGCCCGGTGAGCGGTTCCAATCAATTCGTTGGCGAGGTGAAAGTCAAACAGAAACGAAACCGCTTCGTCGTCGAGCTGGCGGACAGTCTTGGCGGCTTGCCGCAGCTTCTTGAGCAGTGCCGCGAGCGAGTCCGACTCGAACGCGTCTTCGATCTTTTCGGCGGCATCTACGAGGATCTGCAGCTCCTCGCTCGTGCGATTGGCTTCGTACTCGACCAGGAAGTCTTCGAGCAGGTCATAGATTTGGGACATGGTGGCTCTCGTCGTTACGACCCTCAAATTCGGAAGCTTTTGTCAAATCACGCGGGCTGGCCCAATCGGTTTGCACCGCTCGGTTGGTGACCGCGACCCACAATAAGTTGTAAGGCTCCGTCTCGGCCGACGCCATGATCTCGCACCCAAATCCTAACGCTCATGCCGCAGTTCAGCTCAACGTCATCATCGTCGACGCCCGATTTTGTCTCGCCAAGCTTCGTGGCATCGATGCTCCGCGACCTGCAAACGCGAGCGGCCGCCCAGCCCGTCCCAGAAGCACACGACCACGACGATGCTGCGATTACCGAAGCTGCCTACAGCGAAATTGAGTACAGCGAGCCGAATTTCCAGCAAGCTGCAGTGGAACCGAGCGGGCTTGAACAGCGAGATTTTTTCCTACCCGACCACGATCAACCGGGTTTCGCCAGGTTGGAACTCGCCAAACAAGCGTCTCCGGCTGCGGTCGCGGGCGAAGAACAAACCGTTCCCGCGGCCGTGGTGAGCATCCAGCAACGTGGCCCCGTAAACCCAGTAGCGAAGACCACTCGCGTGCTGCACCTGGTCAATGGCGAGCACTTTTCCGGCGCCGAGCGTGTGCAGTCACACCTGGGTCGATGTTTGCCGGAGTTCGGCGTGCAAGCCGATTTCACCTGCGTCAAACCTGGCCGTTTCGCGGCATTGCTCGACGAGCAAGCAGGGGCATGGGGCCAGTGTCATCGCACGCGGATGTGGGGACGGCTGGACATCATGGCCGCTTGGCGAGTCGCCGAACTCGTCAAGCAACATCACTACGACTTACTCCATGCGCACACGCCACGGACCGCGATGCTCGCCGCCGCGGCCTCGCGTCTGGCAAAGGTGCCATGGGTTTACCACGTGCACAGTCCGGCGGCGCGTGATTCGACACGACAATGGACGAATCAAGCGAACGCTTGGATCGAATCGCAATCGCTCCGCCGATGCTCGCACGTGATCACCGTTTCCGAAAGCCTTCGTCAAGATTGCTTATCGCGAGGCGTCGAAAAAAACCGCGTCACGGTGGTTCACAATGGCGTTCCAGCCATTCGCCCACCGCGAAAGTACACACCGACACCGGGTGGAACGTGGACGATCGGAATGGTCGCGCTGATGCGCCCCCGCAAAGGGTTGGAGTACGTTCTCGAAGCGATTTCGCTACTCGCGATCCAAGGCCACGATGTGCGATTGCGATGCATCGGACCGTTCGAGACCAAGGCCTATGAACAACACATCAACGAACGAATTTCCGAGCTCGTGATCGATGATCGTGTCGAGCGAGTCGGTTTCACAAGCGACATCCCCGCGGCGCTTGCCGAACTCGACGCGATGGTATTGCCGAGCATGTTTGGCGAAGGCTTACCGATGGTCGTGCTCGAAGCGATGGCTGCGGGACTGCCCGTGATCGCCACGCGCGTCGAAGGCACTC
Source organism: Pirellulales bacterium (assembly GCA_038256795.1). Lineage (GTDB taxonomy): Bacteria > Planctomycetota > Planctomycetia > Pirellulales > Pirellulaceae > JBBSJZ01. Next base: position 8,034 of record JBBSJZ010000055.1, read on the forward strand.
CCGAAGCTATCCGTGATGGTGTCGATGGACTACTCGCCGAAGCCTGTGACAGCGACTCGCTCGCCGACGCGATTCGCACACTCGTCACGGGCCGCGTCGATTGGACCGGCATGGCCGAATCCGCTCACGATCGTCATGCCAGCCACTTTTCCGATGTCGCGATGGCCCGCGCGACCGCCGACATCTACCGCACGCTCCTCCACTAAGCGATACGGTCCGCTAATGCAGTTGTTGTTTTTGGGGAATGCGCAAGCGGACTCGGCCGGGAATCGTTTCTATCACCAGCGGCAATCGACCGACGTAATCGCCGTCGAGTTGGTACGGAATCCGCGACGGGGCGGTAAGCTCGATTCGGGTGACGCGGCGGCGAATCACGTCTCGCCAACTTTGATGCCAGCCGCCGAGAATACCGCACGTGTAGCGCAAGCCACTCCTCACCGAACCGCCCGTGAAACCGATCAGATCGAGTTGGCCATCGTCGCCAATCGCATCGGGTTCAATCTTCAGATTCCCGGCGTAGCGTGGCAGATTGAACACCATTGCCCAGCACAGCGGCGGCCCCTGCAGCAGTGAATCATCCAGACGCGTTTGAATCGAGGGAAATTTGTAGCGGCAAGCGGCGCGGAGCATGGGCCGCAAGTAGTCGATGCGGCGAATGTGTCCGCGGCGAGTCAAGTGCATGCCGCGGACGACCTCGGCATCGAAACCGGCGGAAGCGACCACCAAAAACATGCGTCCGTTGGCGCTGCCCACATCGAGTTGGATGTCGCATGTCGATGCAATGGTGCTCGCTAGTTGGTCGGCGCTAGCGGTAATGCCGAAATGGTGTGCTAGCAAGTTCTCGGTCCCCAGCGGCAGCGGCGTGATGGGGATGTGCGGGGGCACATGGGTGGCAACGAGCGAGAGCGTTCCATCCCCACCCGCGGCAACGATCACGGGTGAGCAGTCCGATCCGCGGGGGTCCGTTGCCAGCCCACGGGGCTGGGAGGTGAGCTGGGAAAAGTCATCGTTTTCGAGCCACCGACGCAGTTCGCCAATCGAGTCGGTCAGACGCGTGGGTATCGATTGCGCCGTCAGTAGCGATTGGAGCCGCGGAATCTGGTCGCGCCCTCGTCCGCTGCCCGCTTTGGGGCTCATGACGATGATGACTTGGCGAGGTTTCACGTGGGGCGGATCCAGATTCGGTGCTGCGGCATCAAAGCTCATTAAATTTCGCGGTGGGCCGAGGATCGTAACCTAGGCTTCCTAAGGTCGAACTGTTGCGTGAAACTTTTATTCAGGGCAAACGAACGTGAACTTGGTCAAACGCTATTGGGCCGTCGGTCTGATTCTACTCATGGTGGTGATCCACGCGGTTGTCATTGGTTACGTCCGAAGTCGCGTCGCCCGGCTCAGCAGCGTCAAGAGCTCCGCCATCGAACTCGGTTCATTCCGATTCCAACCGGTGAGCGATCCGAGCGTCGTTTATCACTTTCAATTGCACGCCGTCGTCGATCCGCTCAAACGAAATCATAGTGAAGAACGACTCACTCAAATGCGGATCGAGATTCGTGAGGCGTCCGAGCAATTGCTGCGTCAAGTCGATCCCAGTTGGTTGGACGATCCGGCCCAGACGCAATTGCGAGACCGGTTGATGGATGTGGTGCTAACGCATTTGGACGAACCCTTGGTCCAGCGGGTGTTGATCACGGATTGGTTGAAGGTCCCGGTTTCCTCCGTCGGTCTGGGGCTCAGCTCGGATCCGCCCGAACCTGAATTGGCAAGTCGCTGATTCGAATCTTTCGCGAGCTGGTCAGATTCCCAGAGCCTGGATCATCGACTCGGGAGTGACGGAAAGCCCAGAATCTGCCTTGTGGTCGCAGTGTTGGGGGTGGTAGTTACCGAATTGGCGTCAAATTTTGATGCTAAAGCGACGTTACCCCTCCAGAAACACTCAAGATCCTTGGCCCCCGGTATGTTTGATTGGCTCGCCACGATCGACCGACCCAGACTCACACGCGCCTTGGTGGTCGGAGCTCTTGCATGGGCGTTCACGTCGAGTTCGGCGCTGGCTCAAATGGGCGGCGGTGGCATGGGGGGCGGCGGTGGTGGCGGTGGTGGCGGTCAAGGGCCGACGCCTGACGAAAAACCCAAGTTTCGCGACCATATCCACTCGCGAGATTCACTGCCCGTGCGCCGTGAAACTGGCGATGCGATCGTTACCGAAGTCGATATCGTCGGTAACCGCATGGTGGGTCGACATCGGATCGAACAAAAAATCGAGACGCGTCGCGACCGCTTCTACGACTACGAGACGGTCCTCGGGGACATCCGACGACTCAACGAAATGGGCTCGTTCGACGACGTTCGCTTCAAGCTCGAGGAGCAGCCTGGCGGGATGAAGGTGACATTCTTCGTCCGCGAGCGTCCGATCGTGACGCAAGTCGTTTATCACGGCAATCGAGGCCTCAATAACCGCGAACTTTCCGGCCGCGCGGGCGTCTCCAAGGGCGACCCGTTGAGCGAGTTTGCGATCGAATCGGCACGCCGCCGGTTACTCGACTATTACCACGACGAAGGTTTCAACCAAGCGAGTGTCGCGGCGTCGATCGGCTTGGACGAGGGTGTTCGCCAGGCCACGTTCCTGTCACGAATCGGGATCACCTCGCCAACGATGGCCGCCTCAGAGCCCGGCGCAGTGGTGTTCCGGATTAACGAAGGTCCGAAAGAACGAATTTGGGACATCACGATCGAGGGCAACACGATCCTCACCGAAGCTCGACTCAAAAAGATCATCAAGAGCCGTGGACCGGCGGTCGGTGTGCTGCCGCACATCAGCAACACCGCCGATATTGCCAAGGTCGACGAAGATGTCAATGTGCTCGCCGCCTACTATCACAACCTCGGCTTTCTCACCGCGACCGTGGGTCGACGCATCGACTATGACGACACCGGCAAGTGGATGACCGTCGCCTTTGTGATTCATGAAGGACCACGATTCAGCATCAATGAGATTCAAATCGTCGGCAACCTGTACATCACCGAGGCATCAATTCGTGAACGACTCGAACTCAAGAGTGGCGATATGTTCGACGGAACTCTGATGCGCCGCGACATTGGCGAGATCGTTTATGGCTACGGCGAACTCGGCTTCATTTACGCCGAAGTTCAACCGCAAACGGTGATGCGTGATGAAGCCAATGTCGTCGACTTGGTATATGAAATCGTCGAAGGCGATCGTTGGAAGGTTGGTGAGATCTTCGTCAACATCGAAGGCGAACCGCACTTGATGCGGGAGTCCACGATGCTGAATTTAATCGATCTTCGCGAAGGTGACGTGATCGATCGACGAACGCTGGAAACGAATCGACGCCGAGTCGAGCGCAGCCAATTGTTGGAAACGAATCCCGCGATCGCAGAACCGCCGGACATCAAGGTCGTCCCTCGAGATGCTGACCCGCTCTAATCGAATTCCAACTTGTGCACTGTAAATCTTGTCCACTGCAAACATTGACGAAGCCGACCGAATGATGGAATCGACTTGCATACGACCGAGTCGCCGAGTGATGTCGATCGCGAGCGCCGCCAAACGCGGACTGCTGGCGGCGGCTTTCCTTGCTGCAGCTTCGTCTTGCTTCGTGGGCTGCCGAGTCATGGACTCGCTTCCCGGTGGCTTCGGTTTGCGAGACCAATCGCCCGCGGACGATTTCCCGCTGCCCGGTCAAATGCCGCCGCTCGAACCCGAAGAGTCGGCGCGGTATGTGGCGAGGCAATTTCCGAATAATTACGGCAACCCCAGCAACTATTCCGTTCAACCGACTCAGCCACCCGCGGGCTATGCGCCACCGAGCTACACCACTCCGCCCACTTCGACGAATCCGCCCAGCTACTCTGGGGCCCCGTCGGACTATGGTTATGGCGCTCCATCGCCCAGCTATCCGGCACCCGGTTATCCGGCGCCCGGCTACCCTGCGGCTTCGCCCTATGGCGATCCCGGAATGTCGTCGATGCAGCCCGGCTATCCGCCCAATGATCTTGGCATCGATGGCTACGTCAGCCCCATCGGACCGCCGCCACCCGCGTTACCCGAGATGCGCACCGCAGACCTGATTATCAACGGCTATCCTGCCCGAACGGGTCGGATCATGTTCGGCGGGGCCGTGAACAGTGATGCGGGTGTGACCGGCCAAATCACGGTCGACGAACGCAACTTTGACATCACCCGTTTTCCGCGTTCGTTCCAAGACTTGTTCAGCGGCACCGCATTTCGGGGCGCGGGACAAACCTTTCGCATTGAAGCGGTACCCGGAAACCAATTCCAACGCTACACGGCGCAGTTCGCCGACCCTAACTTGTTCGGCTACCTTCCCATCAGCATGTCGGTGAGCGGCTTCCTCTATGACCGTCGTTTCAACGATTGGGATGAAGAACGATTGGGCGGTCGATTGAGTTTTGGTTATCGCATCACACCGGACTTGTCGATCGCGGCGGGCGTCAGTGGCCAAAGCGTCGACATTTCCCGACTGCGCACGAATCTCGTTCCAGAACTCAATGCCGCCGAGGGTAGCAACGCACTCTACAGCGGCGAGGTCAAGTTGATTCATGACACGCGTGACAGCCCGATTCAAGCGAGCCAAGGTCACTACTTTGAATTCAAGTTCGAGGAGACCTTCGGTGATTTCCAATACTCGCGGTTCGATACTGAATTTCGTCAATACTTCTTGCTCTCCGAACGCGCCGACCGCTCCGGCAAGCAAACACTTTCGTTGTCCACGCGGCTTGGCTTCAGCGGTGACGAGACGCCGATTTTCGAGAACTATTTCGCGGGCGGGTACGCCACGATGCGTGGTTTCGACTTCCGCGGAGCGAGCCCCGCTGTGGACGTCCCGGGTGCCGGTATCGTGCAAACGGGCGGTCGCTTCCAGTGGCTCAATACGGCGGAGTACATGTTTCCGATCACCGCCGACGATGCCTTCCGTGGCGTCGCGTTTGTCGACTTTGGAACGGTTGAAACGAACGCAAAAATCAACAAAGACGACTTCCGAGTCGCTCCGGGTGTCGGTTTGCGTGTCGCCATCCCGATGCTCGGTCCGGCCCCGCTGGCATTCGACTTTGCCTATCCCGTTACGAAAGCGGATACGGATCAAAAGCGGATTTTCAGTTTTTACATGAGTTTGGTGCGATAGGCGGATGGCGGGCCGGTGGCTAGCGCCAAAACCGCTCAACGTGGCTGACGTTGAAATCTAATCCGCGTTCGTGGACGCTGCTTGGTTTCCTGGGCCGGGCACGGTATAATCGAACACCCTCCTTAAGCGTGGTTTGCGTCCGATACTTCGTCCATGCCCTGCTCGCCCCCCACTGGTGCGTGCGGTGGAAATCGAAGTGCTGAGCGGATTGACCCACGTCCCACCCCTGGACTTGCTCGTTTCTCCGAGATGGCGAGTTCTGACACCGAGATTGGCCGCATCGTTGGATTGTCACGATGGGCCATTCGCTACGAACCGCGAGCGATTCATCCGTGAACCTAGCATTCGTGAACCCGAAGATCACCCGGTCGAGATTGCCGCATTGGCTGGCATGTGCAACTCTCGTGGCGTTATCGATCGCCTGGACTTGTGGCGATTAAGTGGCCGAAGAAGCGAGCGAGAACGTCGCGGCCGGCAAGCTGTGGGCCGAAGAGGGTTGGCCGCTGATGAAGGAGTTCTGTGTCGATTGCCACAATGCCGATCTCGCCGAAGCCGAATTGGATTTGAGCGATTTCGAGACGTTGTCCGCGATCGGCGCCGGTGGCGGCAGCAGCATGAATCGCGTTCTGGACATGGTCCGCTTCGGTGCGATGCCGCCGGAGGACTCCGGGATCCCGACCGACGAACAACGGAAGACGTTGGTGTCGGCGATCGAAAAGACGCTCTATGCGGTGTCATGTGACCTGCGTCCCCGTCCCGGTAAAGTCACCGCTCGTCGACTCAATCGAGCCGAGTACAACCATTCGATCCGCGACTTGTTCGGAATGGACTTGCGTCCCGCAGACGACTTTCCGTCGGACGAAGTCGGCGGCGGATTCGATAACAATGGCGACGTATTGTCGCTATCGCCCATGTTGGTCGAAAAGTATTTCACCGCTGCCGAAGCCGTATCTCAGCAAGTGATTATCGATCCAGACTCTTTTCCACGCCTGGACGACGAGCGCGGTGGCGATCGGTTGGTCGTCGTTGGTGACGCCAAGGTGGGTAGTTTCTTTGGTCGCTTTTTATCGCCGGACGCCTACGTTTGGGCGGAGTTCGATGTGCCGTCCGATGGCCAGTATCGAATCGAATTGCGAGCCGGTGCGACCGCCGAGCCGCAGCAAGATTCCGAAAAATCGAACGACGACCCTTCGCCTCCGACAGAACCCGAGAAACTTGCCGCGGGAGTTTTCGATGCCCAGGGTGTCCTGCTGGGCGTTTGCCACTACGGTTATTTTGGCGGCGGCGGTGACTCACAGCGCGACGAACTGAATGTATCGCTCCGGCGAGGCAAACAACCCTTGATCGTGTTGCCTCTGCTGGGCGACGTGCAACCGATCGTGGGAGAAGCGAGCTTTCCCGAGGTGCAGCGATTGGCGGAACAGGACATCGATCGCCAACGCGGGCAACTCGATCACCCACTCAAGCCCGACGGCAATTTCGATGCCGACAAATATCCGTTCATGGTCAATCGAATCGGTGTTCACGGGCCGAAGTCAGCACCGGCCGGTTGGTTGCCGCCGAAGCAATTGGAACTCGTGAAGCAGACGCCAAAAAAGAAGTCGAGCAAAGATGCTGACGTCGAGAAGGCCGCGACCGCGTGCTTGCGTCCGCTGATGCGGCAGGCGTTCCGCGGCAATGTGAGCGAAGAAGATGTCGCGCCCTATGCGGGCTTGGTGGTCGCTGCCGTGAAACGGGACGAGACTTACTATCGCGGTCTGCAGATTGCCATTTCAGCGGTACTCGTCTCGCCGCGGTTTCTGTTTCGCATCGAGACGCCGGGCGACGTCGCAACCGAGGGGTCGGACGAAGATGTCGCCTTGAGCCAACATCAACTGGCTTCTCGATTGTCGTACTTCCTTTGGAGTAGCACGCCCGATGACGAATTGTTGGATCTCGCGGACCAGGGGAAACTCGCGGGCGAGCGATTGCAGAGTCAAGTCGTCCGAATGCTGGCGGATTCGCGCAGTGAATCGTTAGGAAGCGAGTTCGCGTCGCAGTGGTTTGGGCTGCGCAACCTCGATGGATTTGAGCCCGATGCCGAGCGATTCGAAGGCGTCGACGCGGAACTTCTGGCATTGATGAAACGCGAGACCCAGTCCTTATTCATGAACGTCGTGCGTGAGAATCGACCGATCGACGAGTTGCTCTCGGCGGACTACACGTTCATCAACGCTCGGCTCGCCAAGCACTACGGCATTGATCACGTTGAGGGTGACGAGTTCCGCCGCGTTGAGCTCGCGGACCAACCGCGTCGCGGAGTGCTTTCGCATGCGAGTGTCTTGACGCTGACGAGTAACCCGACGCGGACGTCGCCCGTCAAACGAGGCAAGTGGATCTTGGAAAACATCCTCGGAACGCCGCCTCCCGAACCGCCGCCGGGTGTGCCGGAGTTGGAAGCGACTCAAACGGCTTCGGCAACTGCGACCCTGCGGGAGCAGATGGAGTTGCATCGCGAGAACGCTTCGTGCGCATCGTGTCACCGCGTCATGGACGATCTCGGCTTCGGTCTCGAAGAGTTCGACGCGGTCGGCCGCTATCGCCGCACCGAGGGTGGTCAACCGATCGATGCGAGCGGTGACCTTCCGGGCGGACGAAGCTTCGAGGGCGTCGCGGAGTTGTGCCGCGTGTTGGCGACGAGCGAAGGTCAATCCTTCATCCGCACCGCCGCGGCGAGGTTGATGACGTTTGCCATCGGCCGAGAACTATCACCCACTGATCGCTGCAGCGTTGATGAAATCTCGCTGCGGGTGAGCGACCAAGGCGGCAAGTTCGAGGATCTCGTGCTCGAGATCGTCAACAGCCGCCAGTTCCAGTTTTATCAGTGGACCGGAATCGAATCATAGCCGACCGCCGTCGGAGTCCTGGACTCCCACAACCTTCAACCCTCCCTGCCAAGTACTAAGGTGCACGCGATGAAACCTACCCATGAAACGAACCGCTTGAGTCGTCGAACGCTGTTGCGTGGTACTGGTCTGGCGATGGGATTGCCTCTGCTCGATGCGATGTCGCCTCTGGCGGCAAAAGTGATGGCGAATTCGGATGCGGTGACGGCACCGACGCGCATGGCGTGCATCTTTTTCCCAAATGGCGCGATCATGCCCGAGTGGAAACCGACGGGTGGCCCACGTGATTGGCAACTGTCCAAGACGCTATCGCCGCTCGCATCGGTGAAGGACAAACTCAATGTCATCACGAACTTGGCGCATGAGCACGGGCGTGCCAACGGGGACGGTGCGGGTGACCATGCCCGCGGCGGATCGACCTTCTTGACGGCGGCACGGCCGACCAAAACGAGTAGCAACATTCGCTTGGGGATTTCCGTCGACCAAGTCGCTGCTACCCAGCTCGCGGGCAAGACGCGACTTTCCTCGATCGAACTCGGACTCAACGGCAGCCGCAATGCCGGTAGTTGTGACTCGGGTTACAGCTGTGCTTACTCGTCGAATATCTCGTGGCGGAACGAGACCCAACCGATGCCCAAGGAAACGTCGCCGCGGATGGCGTTTGAACGCATGTTCGGACTCGCCGATACGGCGGAGCGACGAAAACGGGACGCGATCCGGCAAAGTATCCTGGATGTCGTTCGCGAAGATGCATCCCGACTGATGAAGTCCGTCGGCCGCACCGATCGTCGCAAACTCGATGAATACTTCTCGAGCATTCGCGAGATCGAAAAGCGAATCGAGATGACCGAGCAAGAGGACCGTGCGGCGCTGCCCGATATCGAAATCCCTGAAGGACGTGTCGACGCGTTTCGAGAGCACGTCCGCTTGATGTACGACTTGATGGTGATCGGTTTCCAAACGGATACCACCCGCGTGGCGACGTTGATGCTCGATACCGCGGGTGGCAGCCGAGCCTACACGGAAATCGATGTCAAAGAAGGGCATCATCAATTGAGCCACCACCGCAACCAAGAGGACCAAGTCGAGAAGCTAAGAAAAATTGATCATTATCTCGTCGAGCAATTCTCCTACTTCCTGCAAAAGCTCGATGCCACTCAAGAGGCCGGTGGCACCTTACTTGACCATTCGATGGTGCTCTACGGCAGCGGCATTAGTGACGGCAATCGTCACAGTCACGGCGACTTGCCGATCGTGCTCGCGGGGGGCGCAAGCGGCCAAATTGAAACCGGTCGTTTGATCGATTGCAGCAACGAACGACCGATGGCCAACCTGTTTCTCTCGATGCTCGATTGCATGGGGACACCCGCCCAATCGATCGGCGATAGCAGTGGACGGCTGCAAGAATTGCAAGCGACGACTTGAGGCGACGCGTCACAACGCGAGTTCATTTCCTGGACGGCGAGTTCTTCGTGAGGAACCAGCCTTCCGGTGGATCGGCAAGCCCAAACGCGCGGTGGTATTGTCGTTGGCTCAATTCGATCCACACCAGCGTTTCTTGATGCAGCTCGCTCGAACGCTGTTGAATGACTTGTCGAATCAATTCTTTCGCCCGCGAATAGTCTTGGGCGGCGACTGCGGCGATCGCTAAATTGTGCAGCGCCGCCGTTTGACTCGGGTGCTCCGCGTGAACGCGTTCCCAAATGGTTTGCGCCTCACCCCAGCGACCGGCGACGGCGAGCATGTTTGCCTGGCGCACGTCGGCGCTGCCTGGTTTCAAATAGGGAATCG
>JBBSJZ010000056.1:0-17818 GCA_038256795.1 Pirellulales bacterium
CGATATCGCCGGTCGATTCGTTGTCGGCCGAGCTATCAACGGCGGATTCGTCACCGGCCCCACCATCCCCAACGTTTGCTTGCCCGATGTCGGATGTCGCGGAATCGACCGAGTTGTCGTCGTGGTCATGCTGGTTCGATGCATCCCCGTCACTCCCGTCATCGTCAGCACCACCGGTGTGCGGATCGGAGATGGTCGCGATATGGATCCGCGCATTTTTGGCGAGCCAACGGACGGCGGCGCCCATGATTCGTGGATCACCGGCGAGACGCCGGGCGATCGCTTCGTCGAGACCCACGATCGCGGCGGCGGCGTCCTCGATACCTTCGATGCTCTCGGCGAGTGCCGACAAATCATCCGCGTCACCGCGTTGGGGATTCATCACTCGCACGGCGAGGCGCGTCGCTGGCGTGGCGACTTCACCGATCTCGGCTTTGAGTCGTCGGGCCAACCGATCGAGCATTCGCTTCGAGTTGCCTTTGCGGATCGCTTGGCCGAGCGACGGATCGGCAAGCGTGGTTTGTTCCCAAGCCTGATACAGCTCATCGCGTCGCTCGGAGATGGAGCGTTCGGCTTGCAGCGAGTGGGTCAAGTTCCACAAACTCGCCTCGTCAATGCCGTTCAATTCATCACGGCGATAACGGGCTAAGAATGGCGGCGTGTACCCCTGCTCAATGAGAGGTAGGGCGGCGCGTAAACTTGCAGCATCACAACGCCCGCGTCGGGCAATTGCTTCTAGATCGACAGTCATGACGAGTCGGTCACTTTACCAGGTCGGCCGGTGATGGCAGTGTTGCCATGTTTGGGCGGTCCGCTGGCGGTAAGGGGGCCAGCAGTAGGGATTTTCGGGGCCTAACGAGGCACCCTCACGGCCCGCGAACATAGCGCCGCAGCTGAAAACTGTCAACCGAGCCGATAATTCCCTAAATTCAGTTCAAGTTACGCAACCGTCAAAGTCGATACCTGAGGCGTGGCTATCTAGGCTCACGCTGTCGCCGAATCGGCGTCCATGCCGAGACTAGCCAGTGGGCGATCACCCGACTTAGCCCTTGTGGCCGAGTCCTGAGAATCGTTAGCAGACACCTCCCCCCATTACACGCGTCACGAGTTCGCATCGATGCAGAAGCCACGTTTGAGCGTTTTCCCGAGTCACGAGCTGGCCCACGCAGCGTCGTCGGGCACTCCGTCATCCCCGATGGGTGCCACGAGCGGACCGCGTGCGGTCAACTTAAAAATTTCGCCGGAAACTTCGGCAAAGCGAGTGAATCATGAACTCGATCGTGCGGCCGGGACGCTTGAGCCACGCAGCGTGACGGTTCGCTTGGCGACCATCGTGCCTTTGCTGCTTGACGCCGTGGAACACAATCGCACTTGGTTGAGCGATTTCTCCGATGACACGGTTCGTCTCGACGCGGACCTGTTCGAGGTGCTATTGGCATACCAAGAGCTTCGCGAAGAAGCCGCGGCCTAACCGAATGGGTCGCGATTCCCCTCCATCACCAATCGCCCACTTTCCCAGGAGCGTTTCTTATGCGTTCGATCGCCGTCATCAACCAAAAAGGTGGGGTCGGTAAGACCACCAGTTCAGTGAACCTCGCGGCCGCACTCGCGGATGCCGGTCGCCGTGTTTGTCTGTTGGATCTCGATCCCCAGGCCCACGCATCACTGCACCTGGGTGTCACCGCACACGACGGAGAAGCGAGCATGTACGAAGTGCTCTGCGGCGAAGCGACGATCGCGGAAGCTCGGCAACGCGTCGACGATAACCTGTGCGTCGTGCCAGCCAACTTGGATCTTGCCGCCGCCGAATTGGAACTGTGCGGTGAAGTCGGCCGCGAAGTGATCTTGCGTGACAAACTCGAGGACGACAATGAGTCGTTCGACTACTTGATTCTTGATTGCCCGCCGAGCCTCGGCGTGCTCACGGTCAACGCGCTCGTCGCGGTCAAGGAAGTTTTTCTGCCGCTGCAACCGCATTTTCTCGCGCTGCACGGACTGAGCAAGTTGCTGCGAACCATCGAAGTCGTCTCGCGTCGACTCAACAGTGACTTGCATCTGTCCGGTGTGATGCTGTGCATGTACGACAGCGGCACGCGTTTGGCCGCGGAAGTCAGCACGGATATCGACCAATTCTTCCAGGCCAACCAGGATACGCGGGAGTTTTATCGCGGTGCGAAGTTCTTCGACACGCGAGTCCGACGCAACATTCGCCTGGCGGAAGCCCCGAGTTTCGGCAAGTCCATTTTCCAGTACTCACCGGACAGCAATGGCGCCGCAGATTATCAATCGCTCGCCCAAGAAGTGATGGCCCAAGAAGCCGCGGGTGTCGAGTCCGTCGAACGCGTCGCCGCCTAGCTCGCGCGAGCACTTGCTTCAAAAGGTTACGAAAGTTGCCACGTAGGTCAGCCTCTCCGGGGCTGACACCGCAGCAAAACCTTGGTTTTCCGAGTCTCGCGGAGACTCGGATACTTGACGAAGCGATCGGATCACTCGTCAACCTCGTGCGGACGCGGACGCAACTGGCAAAACAGGGCTTTCTTCTGGTCCGGCAAGGAGTAATCGAAACCGCACGATCGCAAAAAGTCTTCGGACGAGCTGATCGCCAAAACCTCCATCACGCCAAGATCGCGGGCGCGATCGACACAATGGCGGACCAAGTCGTGACCGATGCCGTGGCGACGGTACTCATGATGCACGGCCAAGCACTGCAATTCGGCCAGCTTGGGGCTGTAAATCTCCACGGCCGCAAACCCGACGCACTTACCACCGGTCTCCGCGTAAAAACCGTGGCGGGTCAGTTCGATGATCTCCGCTTCGGTGCGGCTGAGCAACAGGTGCTGGGCGATGTACGGTCGCATCAGTGCGTGGATTGCCGAGGCGTCGCTTGGCAATGCTTGACGAATGGTGACCGTGGGCGCCGCGGGGTCGGTGACGATATCACTCAATTTGCATCATTCCTTCACTTGAGCCGGATTCGTTGCCTGTTTGATCGTGTCGCGCATCAGTCCCGCGGGAGCTTCGCGGCCGGTGAACAATTTGAATTGATAGGCGGCTTGGCGAACGAACATATCGACGCCCGTGATCACTCGCGATTGCTGGCGCTGCGCGTACTTCACCAGCATCGTGTTCTCCGGGTTGTAAACGGTATCAAAGACGACCATCAAGGGGTTCAGTGCCGACTCCTTGTACGGACTCGAATCGACATCCGGATGCATGCCGACCGGGGTACCGTTGACGAGCAATCGATACTTGTTGTCGTAGCGATCATCCCACAAACAATAGCGGCAACCGAGTTCACCAGCGAGCGACCGCGCGCGTTCTTCGGTTCGTGAACTGACCGTGACTTCGGCGCCTCGTTGTTTCAGGCCCCATGCGATTGCTCGGGTGACACCGCCGGCGCCAAGAATGAGTGCCGAGATTCCATGCATCGAGTTTTTGGCCTCCGCATCGAGTTTGAACGCCGCCGTGATGCAATCCATCGCCGCGCGGTAATCGGTGTTGTACCCGTTGCGGTTGCCGTCGGCGGTCGACATCGTGTTGATGGCACCGATGCCGCTCGCACTCGCTTCGACTTGGGTGCAATAATCCATCGCGGCGGACTTGTGCGGAATCGTAATACTGATGCCGTGAATTCCGAGCTCGTCGATGCTATCCATGAACGCGGGTAGGTCACTCTTGCTGACGCGAAACGGTAAGTAGCGGGCGTTGAAGCCGAGTTTCTTGAAGGCACTGTTGTGAATGAGCGGGCTGTAGCTGTGCGCGACCGGATCGGCGATGACCCCGAATAATTTCGTTTCCGCGTCGATGCTCTCGTAGTCGTAGAGCGACGTCATCTCCTTCCAGTTCAATTGGCCCGGAGCGACTTCCTTGTCGGAGCTGCTGGCGGCGTAGGTGAACGGCGAGCCGAGTCGATTGGCCATCACTCGCGTGATGACGCCGATATCGCCCATGCAGATACCGATCGTCGGAATCTTGGCGGACTTGACCAAGTTCATCATCCGCACGTTGTCTCGGAACGACGTCGCCAGCGTCGCAATTTTGACGATATCGGGGTCGAGCTTGCTCATTCGCTCGTGCAAGCCTTCGAGGTCGTCGGGTGTCGACTCAAGATTGTGATAGCTGATGACCCGCTTGGTTTTGCCATAACGAGGGATTTTGTCCGCGATATCTTCCTCGAGATCGACAAAGTCGACGCCATTGGCGATCACGCTGCGCAGGAACATGTGCCGTTCCTCCTCGGACTTCATCCACCGCCCACCGTCCTGCTGGCGACGCGCCGTCATCAATACGGGCGTCGGTCGGTCCGCGAGCAATCGCTTGAGATCGATGGCGCGGCGGATATAGTCGACGCGCAACTCGACGAGTTTGGCCCCCTGTTGGGCGAGCGACTGGTGCTCCGCGATCATGCGGGTGTGGCTGGTTCGACCTAGGCTGACGCAAATCATGTTGGCTGAGTTCGTACGTGGCGACATCGGGTGAAGAAAGCTGGCCGCCGCGATTTGCCGATTCGTTGGGCGGGATGATCGCGGCCGGTTAGCGACAGCCTATAATAGCCAACGTCGCCGCGACGAGCGGGGGTTCACTCGCCAATCGCCCGCGGGTCGTCTCCGCCAACTCCCAAACGATGCTCGAATCGAGATCCCATGCCCGAAAATGCCCGCCGCCCGATTGCCATTCGCCGCCCGATTGCCATTCGCCAGCCGATTGCCATTCGCCAGCCGATTGCCGCTTGCTCGCCCGTCGCGACTCGCCAGCAAGGGAAGTACCGAATCGTTGCCATTGTCGCCGTGAATCTCTCCGCGGCGCTACTCATGATCGCCACGGCTAGCGCCGCCGATCCGGCGACGGGTGATTGGCCGTTGTCGCGTGGTGATGCCCAGTCCTCCGGTGCAATTGCGACGACGCTGCCCGATGACTTGAGCGTCCTCTGGGAAGCGAAACTGGATGAGGCGATCGAGACCACACCGGTCATCGCCGCTGGGCTCGTGTTCGTCGCCGATGTGATGGGCCGCATCTACGCGGTCAACTTCAGCGACGGTACGGACGTGTGGCGACACAACTACGACACCGGTTTCGTCGCTTCGCCCTCGGTGACCCTTAGCGACGATTCGTGGATCGTCGTCATCGGCGACGTCGAAGGCAACGTGTACGCGATCGACGCGGCGACCGGCAAGGAGCGATGGAAACAAACGACCGATGGCGAGATCAGTGGATCGGTCGGCTTTTACAAAGACAAGGTGCTCGCCACCAGCCACGACGGCAACCTTTATGCGTTCGCGATTTCCGACGGAAAACCACTGTGGACCTATCAAACCGATGACCAAATCCGATGCAGTCCCACGATCGCAGGTTCTCAAACTTTCCTGGGCGGTTGCGACGGACGATTGCACCGAGTCGACCTCGAGACCGGCAAAGTGATCGGCGAACCGATGTCGCTGGGCGGACCCACGGGCAGCACACCGGCGGTAGCGGGCGACTTTGCTTATGTGCCGATCATGGACGGCGCCGTGCTCGCCCTGGACTGGAAATCCGGCACCGAGCGATGGCGTTACGAGGATGATGACCGACCGCAAGAGTATCGCGGCAGCGCCGCCGTGACCGACTCGCTCGTGATCGTCACCAGCCGCAATAAATTCGTCGACGCGATTTCGCCCGAGACGGGAAAAATGGTGTGGCGACACACACTCCGCCGCCGCAGCGACGCATCACCCGTCGTCGCCGGTGATGATGTGTGGATCGCCGCCACCGACGGTCGTCTGGTGCGACTCGACAAAAAAACAGGCAACGAGAAGTGGCAGTACGAGATCCGTGGCTCGTTCCTCGCCTCACCCGCAATCGCTCACAATCGATTGATCATCGCCGACGACAACGGCGTGCTGAGGGCATTCGGAAGTAAGACGCCGGTCGCTCAGCAGCCATGAAGAAAGACGATTTTGCCATGCTCGAGAATCGTGCATCGTCAAATACTAGATCCGTTCGTCCTTGTGAAACCTCACATCCAAACCCAGTAGATGAGTGAGACAGCGATTGGCATTAGAATCAAATTGAGCGGGCCTCCCACACGTAAATAGTCGGTGAACCGATATCCACCAGGGCCGAAAACCATCATATTTGTTTGATATCCGATCGGCGTCATGAAACTTGCCGATGCCGCGAACGTGAGAGCGATTAGCAAGCCGCGCGGGTCGATGCCGTATAGCTTTCCCGTTTCAACGCAAATGGGAAACAATAACACGACGACTGCATTGTTGGTGATGACCTCCGTGATGATTGAACCCAGCAGATAGATTCCTGCGATGGCACCGATCGGTCCCAAGCTCCCGAGCAGTCCCACGAAACCTTCGGCGATCGCCTTGGCGGCGCCGCTATTTTGCAAAGCGGCCCCCAATGCGAACGATGCTCCGATGGTTATCAATACCTGCCATTCGACGCTCTGCCTTGCGGCCGCAGCGGAAAGGCAACCGCAGAAAATCATCGCCGTGGCAATGAGCATCCCCGCGATGGCGATGGGCAGCCACTCGGTCGTCATCAGGCCCAATAAAATGAGGAATAAAATGGCCGCGATCCACGCTCGATCGGTGTTGATCGGTCGCCATTCCGGAACATCGGTGATGAGCACGAAGGCGGGATCATTGCGATGTGTGCGCATGAACGTGGGTCGAACTTGCAAAAGGAGCGTGTCGCCGACTTGCAATTCAATGTCGCCGACCTTGGTCGTCACACGACTACCGCTGCGGTGAACCGCCACGACGGCGGCGCCATAAGCGGCGCGAAAGTCTGCTTCACGAATCGATTTGCCGATCAGCGGAGACGAGTTTGAAATCACTGCCTCACAAAGTTGTCGCTTTCGCTGGCCGAGCGGAGTCACGTCGTAAAACGAGTCCGACGCAGGAACCAAGCCGGAAATCTGTTCCAATTCGACAATGCTGGCGACGATGCCCGTGAAGGTGAGCCGATCGCCCGCTTGCAATACCGTGGTGGGTTCGACCGCTGCGATGATGACGTCGTTGCGCTGGATCTCAATTAAAAACAGTCCTGGTAGGTGTCTTAAGCCGGCCGCTTCCACCGATTGGCCAATGAGCCGACACCCGACCCGCACTTCAAGTTCGGCCAAGTACTCGCGTCGCGAATCGCCCAGTTGCTCGAGCAAGTCTTTGCGTTCCGGCAACAAACGACGACCGATCGTCAACAGATAGATCACACCGACAATCGAATAGGGAACACCGACCCAAGACAGTTCAAAAAATCCGAGCGGCTTCATGTCGCTCTCGATCAACAGTCCCTGCGTGACCAAGTTCGTTGACGTTCCGATCAGCGTGCATGTTCCGCCAAGAATTGTTAGGAAAGAGAGTGGCATTAGCAACTTCGAGGGAGAAACTTGGTTGCGGCGACTCCATTGAAGCACGATCGGCATGAACATCGCGACGATCGGTGTGTTATTGAGAAACGCGCTCAGTGGAACCACGACGAACGACAGCCGCCCCAAGGCTTTGCGCTCGGTTTTGACGCTTCCCAAAACCATTCGACCGGCGAGGTCGAGTATGCCCGTTTCGCGCAGACCGGCGGCGACGACGAAGAGAGCCGCTACCGTGACCAGGGCCGGATTGCTGAAGCCCGCCATTGCCTCCTCCGGTCGAATCACTCCTACGGTGACCAGAAACGCAGCCGCAGCCAGAAATAACACATCCGCCTGAGCCCAATTCAAGATCAGCGAGATGAAAATAATCGCGGTAACCGCGATGGTTAACCAAGCGTCAAACGTCATTGACATGATCGTGCAATATCCCAACGCAAACCGTGCCGAAGCCGGTCATGAACAATTTTTCAACAGTACGAGCACGGTGCAGGCTCCGAGCCCGGTGACGTGATCATCGTCAACGCTCAACAGACTTGCTTCACCACCGAAGTCACAAAGCTGGGCGTCGAGAGTAAACCGTTGTTGAGGTACACTCGGTCGCTGCTACTCTCGCCGTGATGTCGGCAGCTGAAGGCCCGAATCGTACCAGTCATCTCGCGAGAATTCGTGCTCTCATCGTCCGTACGAAGCTGAATGTTCAGGATAATCGACAAAATTGATCAATGGGGCAAGTGTGCGATCGTCGTTGCAGTTCGCAACCGCCATCGAGATTGACGCCAGCTTTGGAGGTGACCCGTCGATGTGATCCAGCGAGACATCGACATGGGTTGCAATTGTCAATTCGCCAAGTTGGACGCTGTCGCGGCCATTGCTCGACAGACTAATTACTCGGGTCGTCCGCTACTAGGCCGCCGAGCATCGGCAGGTTCGCCACCCGGGCGTCCACCACGTTGACCACCGCCACCGGGAGGTCCACCGCCGCGTTGACCACCCCCGGGAGGACCGCCACCGGGAGGACCGCCGCGTTGCAATTGTTGTTGTTGCTCGGGCGTGAGGATCTCTTTCAACCGCGTCGTAACCGTCTTTTGCAAAGCGTCGAGTTGCTCGGTTTGATTTGGCGTCAAGTTCAGGGACTCGATGACGAATGGCGGCAGTATTTCGCCTGGCGTGGGACGTCCGCCGGGGCCTCGACCACCACCGGGTCCACCGCGCATTTCCGGCCCTCGTCGTTCACCATCCGCCCCAGCGAATGGGCGGTGAGGGCCGCCGCCGCCGGGTCCGCCACCGCCAGGCCCGTGCCGGAAATCGGCCGACGGTGTGCCGCGGTAGTTGCGAGGAACGACGGGCCAATTCTCCGTCATGAAGTAAGCGTACGTTCCATCCGGAAACTCCGGTGTCACACATTGTCGTCCATTGCATTCGTCCAAGTCTCCACTGCCAGCGACGTATTCATAGTCGCGAACGAACGTACCGTCGTACTTACCGCCGGGAGCGCTGCCGCCCGGACGATCACCCTGCCTGACTCGATAACTCGACGTCAACTTTTGAACGGTCGTGCCGGCGTCGCTTGAATCGCTGTAGCCGTACACTGCATAAATCGGGAACCCGTCCGCGGCCCAGCCAATCAAGGGCGAGTGCTTACCGGATTCCACGTTGATGCTGTCGATCAAGCCGGTCGGCAATCCGTGGTAGTGATACTTACCGGTTGGCTGGACGTGAGCATGAGACATATCAATGCCCAGCTCGATGGCGCCCGAAAGTGGCTCGTACTGCCAGCCAGGTTCGCCGTCGTAAAACTCGGCTGCACCGGGATCGAACGGCACACCGTTGATGGCGACACCGAACTCGCCGTGCATTGGCGAAACCTGATCCGCGACCTTCGGATTGGCTGGAACGCGGTACTCGTGATTTTGAGCCGTGATCGCGTTGGGGTTCCCTCGGCCAGGAAACTGGGCGGTTTTGTGATTCGGGATACCGTTGGACTTGATGATCCGCTCGTCACCGACCACTTCGATGGTGACTTCATTGATCTGGGGCGGTTCTACCGTCGCCGGCCTTGGTTTCAAGACACCCTTTTCGGTGACCTTGTGCATTCGCGGCGGTGGCGGCTGCTGGGCAATCACGAGCACAGCGATTCCCCCTGCGATGCCGAATGCGGATGCAAGAGCGAGTTTTCGTTTCATGAAGGATTCCTGGATTGTGTCGAAAACGAGTGACATGATGGAGATTCATGGATTCATGCGTCGCTAGACCACCTTGGGGGCCACGAAACTGGGAAATTAATTCCGTTTGGAATTCTTGGCCCCTTCAGATACCCAACGACGCATAGGGAACCCGGGCAGTTTTGACATTCGGATGCCATGTGCTGGCTCACTTGCCTGGTACGTCGGTTGCTTCGGCGGGCGATCGGATCGAGTCCCACGATGGCACTCAAAATTCCGACCTTCGGCTACTGATCGGTGAGCCATTGGTTTAGAGTGATTGCCAAGTGAGATTTGGAGAAACTCATTGAGAGTTTCGCGTCGTTATTCCTTGAAAGTCGTACCGCTCAGATCCGCGATGTTGAATTTGTGAACAGCGAAGTCAGCCAAATCCTAGGACAGATCGAAAACGGCGACCAACAAGCGGCCAGCCAGTTGCTGCCGCTGGTCTATCAGGAACTGAGGCGATTGGCGTCGCAGAAAATGGTCAACGAAAAGTCATCGCATACACTTCAACCCACTGCATTGGTTCACGAAGCTTTCTTGCGGCTTATCGGTAGTGGGGGTTCACAGAAGTGGGATAGTCGCGGGCATTTCTTCGCTGCTGCCGCAGAAGCGATGCGTCGAATTTTGATCGAGTCTGCTCGTCGGCGGAATACCGAGAAACGCGGCGGCGATTGGAACCGAGGTGAGCTGGCACCCGATGACGCAGCCGTGGACTGCGACGATCCAGCATCACTACTGGCGCTCGATGACGCGTTGATAAAGCTATCGCTCACCGACGCGGCACTTGCCAAACTGGTAGAGCTACGGTACTTCACCGGAATGACCGTTGAACAAACGGCTGAGATTTTGGACGTCTCGCCGCGAACCATCAAACGCCAATGGGCCTACGCTCGGGCTTGGCTCCGACGCGAAATGGGAGAGCCGGACGAGCGATGAACCCACCTTCTGAACAAGACATTTTCTTGACGGTTTGCGAAATTGAAGGTACTGCCGAACGAGCGGAGTATCTGAGGCGCGCTTGCGGCAGCGATGCGATCCTGCGAGCGGACATCGAGTCTCTGCTTCGAGCAGCGGATGCACCGGACAATCCCCTCGATCGACCGCCGCTGGCGATTCCAGCACAGGACGATGGCTTTGATGACCTGATTGGTACGACGGTCGGCCCCTATCGATTGATGGAGCAAATCGGCGAAGGCGGATTTGGACTCGTATTCGTCGCTCAGCAAGAGCATCCGGTTCGCCGCCATGTCGCCCTCAAGATCATCAAGCCTGGCTCGGGCTCGAAAGAAGTCATCGCTAGATTCGAAGCGGAGCGTCAGGCGTTGGCGATGATGGATCACCCGAATATCGCCCGCGTCTTCGATGCCGGCGTCACGAGTGATGGACGGCCCTATTTCGTCATGGAATTAGTTCGTGGGGTTCCCATCACTGAGTTTGCGGACGCGCGTCGAAAGACGATTCGCAATCGATTGTTATTGTTCACCGATGTGTGTGCCGCCGTTCACCATGCTCACCAAAAAGGCATCATTCACCGCGACATCAAACCGTCCAACGTGATGGTGACATTGCACGACGATAAGCCCGTCGTGAAGGTAATCGATTTCGGTGTCGCCAAAGCGATCGGCCAATTGCTGACGGACAAGACGATCTACACCCGATTCTTTTCGATGATCGGCACACCGCTTTACATGAGTCCTGAACAAGCCGAAATGAGCGGGTTGGATGTCGATACGCGCAGTGACATTTATTCACTCGGCGTGTTGCTTTACGAATTACTCGCTGGAGCAACCCCGTTCGATCGCGAGCGTTTAGACTCCGCTGGTCTGGACGAAATGCGTCGTATCATTCGCGAAGAAGAGCCGCCGCGACTCAGCAAACGTTTGTCAACTTTGGGTGCGACGATGACGACGGTTTCAGACGCACGGAGACTCGAACCCAATCGAATGACCTCCGTGCTGCGAGGTGATCTCGACTGGATTGCGATGAAGGCGCTCGAAAAAGATCGCAACCGACGTTACGATTCCGCGGCAGCAATGGCCAATGATATTGCGCGGTATTTGAACCAAGAACCCATCGAAGCTCGACCGCCCACGACAATTTATCAACTCGCCAAGTTCTCCCGCCGACATCAAGTCGTGTTGGGCACGAGTGGTCTCGTTCTCATGAGTTTGCTCGTCGGACTGGCGGCAAGTCTGTGGCAGATGCAACGCGCCGTCACGGAACGAGACCAAAAAGTAGCGGCGCTCCGCGAGATCGAATTATTTGCTGATAAGGTGACACGGGCGAACGCCTTGATGGCGAGTGCGCAAACGCATCTCGAATCGGGGCAATGGGAGTCTGCTCGATACGACTTGGACGCCGCCGTTGCACAGCAACCCAGTTACTATTTGCCATGGATTAGTCGCGCCCAATTCTTCCTTCGCTCGCAACGATGGGGTGCAGCCGCGACCGACTTTGCTCGTGCGATGGGCTTGGGCGCTCCCACCGATACGCCGCAGTGGTGGGGCGTGACGGCGCTGTTGCTGCAGCATGGGGACCCGTCCATTTTCGAGTCATTCATGGCACAGTACGAAGAGAAGTTGCTGCGAGATTCGTCGGCATCGAATGGCGTGCGTGTGGACTGGGAATGGCTTCGCAACGGTTTGGCGGACGGCGATTCGATGGCCACCGCCTCCTATGCGTTGATCGCGAACATCGCGGAACATAAGCTTGTCGACGAAGCCGGAACCGAGACACCGTTTGGTCCGCCTTTAATTCGAGCTCCTGGGAATCGATACACCGAACACCGACCGCCACCACCACCACCACGTGGTGGATTCGAGCGTGAGGGAGAGTCATTGGAGATACCCAGGCACGATCGTTTGAGGAGGCGTGAGGTGATTCAAAATATTCCCCGACCACTCCGACTCTACATCACCGGCCTCGCTCATTTGCGAGCCGGCCAGCACGAACGCGCGATCGAACGGTTGCTAGAATCGGTAACGAGCGATTGGCCAGGCCAAGACCTTGTCCACGCTCCGCTCGCAATGAGCTATTTTCGAACAGGCCAAAGCCAACAAGCCGCTTCATCTTTGGCACGCTCGATCGACGCAACCAAGCGACTCCTCAGCACCGGTACCGATACGAATCGGCGTGGCCCAGCGCCACCCTGGTTCGATGGTATCGAAATGCAGGTTCTCGATCGGGAAGCGAGAACCTTGATCGGAAAGTGAATCGAGGTGATCACCCAACATGCGACACCACCTCGCTGCCTGAACGGGTTTCACCTCGGCGGACAAATTGAGGACTGGCGTTCACTTTGGTAAGCTAGAGCTTCGACTCAATTGTTTTGAGTGCATCGATTCCCCCTGAGAATGACGCTGTGAATCTACTACAGAAAAAGACAACGGCCCATTTTGCTGGGTTGCAATTAAGACGCGGTACAAAAATAGCTTGCCGATTCTTATCGGGGTCCCTCACCCGAATTCTCGCGCCGCGAAGCGTGGAGAGAAGGGACAAAGCGGGAGTTAATTGTGCGACGCCGCAAACCGAATGCACGCGAAGTCCATCGGCGTGGATCGAACGATGTCGGCTATTGGTCGGGATCATCATTTTGACCGGACTCGTTTGTGGTACTTCGACTCGGGCATGGGGGACGGGTACGTCGGCGCACCCGAACGTCATCGTGGTGATGGCGGATGACCTGGGGATTGGAGATATTTCGCCCACCAATCCGGATTGCAAGATCAAGACACCCAATCTGCAGCGACTTGCGGATCAAGGGTTGACGTTTAGGGATGCCCATACTCCCAGTTCGGTGTGCACACCGACACGCTACGGTTTGCTGACCGGGCGTTACAACTGGCGATCACGTCTGGCCCAAGGTGTCCTCAGTGGCACGAGTGAACACTTGATTCCGGCAGATCGTCCAACGCTCGGGCACCTGTTGAAGTCCGCCGGATACCACACTGCGATGATTGGCAAGTGGCACCTGGGATGGGATTGGCACAAAACAGGTGGTGAAATCGACTTTTCGCAGCCTGTGAAGAATGGCCCCGACATCAATGGCTTCGATCAATACTACGGACACTGCGGCTCTCTCGACATGCCACCCTACGTGTGGGTGAACACGGGAATGCCAACGTCCGTCCCGTCGCGTCAAGAAGGTGTCAACAAGAAACAATCAGCTTACGGTTGGTATCGCGAAGGTCCTATCGGAGACGACTTCGAGATCGAGCAGGTTCTACCGCATCTGTTTGAAAAATCATTGGCCTACGTCGATGAACGAGTGAAACAGGACCAGCCGTTCTTTTTGTACCTGCCCTTGCCCGCGCCCCACACACCGATCGTGCCCGTGCCACCCTTCAAAGACGCCAGCGGAATTAATCCGTATGCCGACTTTGTAATGCAAGTCGATTATCACCTGGGCGAATTGATGGACGCGGTCGAAAATGCCGGCATCGCGGACAATACACTGGTCATTTTTACCAGCGACAATGGTTGTTCACCGGAGGCCAACTTTGCTGTTTTGGCAGAACACAACCATGACCCCAGCGCCGGTTTTCGGGGTCACAAGGCGGACCTTTTCGAGGGGGGACACCGTGTCCCATTGATCGCTCGCTGGCCAGGAAAGATTGCTGCCGGAACAAAAACCGATGCCACAGTTTGCCTCACCGATATCTACACCACGGTGCAGTCGATCACGGGCCAACCTCGTGTGGCGGAGGGAGGCGAGGACGGTTTCGACCTAACAGCCTTGTTTCAAGATCCAACCGCGACGGTTCGTGATTCATTGATTAGCCATAGTATTGACGGCTCCTTCGCGATCCGTCGCGGACCTTGGAAACTTTGCCTGTCACGCGGTAGTGGCGGGTGGAGTAAGCCTCGCGAATCTGAGGCCGTGAAGGAGGGCTTGCCACCGCTTCAGCTATTCCACTTGGGCGATGACCCAGGCGAGACGACGAACATCGCCGATCAGCATCCCGAAAAGGTCAACGAGCTCAAAGCGTTGCTCGACGAGCAAATCGCGAACGGCCGTTGTACACCTGGGCCTCAACTTACCAACGACCGAACCATCGAAACTCATAACGAGCGGGTCGACGTCAGCCATCGTTTCATGGCCTTTGGCAATTCGACTTACCTCGTCAACGCCAGGGGCAAAAAGACCTGGACGTATCCGGAATCCACTCGCGACGGTTTCGTTCTCGGTAACGGCAACATCATCCTAACGCTTAGCAAGTCAGCAAAGCATCCGGGCGGAGCAGTCGTGGAGATCAAGCCCGAGGGAAACGAATCGCTGATTTGGGAAGGCACGCAAGCGGAAGTCAATAGTGCTCATCCGACCGATGAGGGCACGTTCGTGATCACGGAAGCCGGTGACAAACCACGGCTATTGGAAATCGATCGCGGCGGCAAGGTACTCGTCGAATTTCCGCTGGTTTGCCAAACACATAATCATCACTTGCAAACCCGCATGGCACGCAAGCTGGATGACGGAACCTACTTGGTCCCACATCTGCTCGACTTCGCCGTCGTGAATTACGATGCTGATGGTGACGTGCTCTCCAAGCTCGAGACGAGCGTGCCCGGCGACGTCAATCGCGACATTCATTCTTGGCCGTTCACCGCGATCCGCCATGGTGATGGTGAAACGCTGGTCTGCTGCACCAACGGTAACCGGGTCGTGAATTTCGATTCCGACGGACAGATCAACTGGCAACTGACCAACGAGGATTTACCGGGTGCATGGCTGCAAGATCCGTGTGGCGGCCAGGTATTACCCAATGGCAACTTTGTGATCGCATGCTACGCGGCGGGTCGGAAGGATCCACGCACTCCTAAACTATTCGAGATCACTCGCGGAAAGAAAGTCGTTTGGAAGTACTCCAACGGGGAAACGATCGGGATTCACCATTTCCAGATCCTTGACACCCAAGGCAAAGCATTGAGTGGTCGACCCCTGAAGTGAAGTTGCATTGGTGCGGCGTGCCAGCCGCAAAAAGGCCAGCCGCAAAGAGGCCAGCAGCAAAGAGGCCAACAGTGGAGATGCCAGCAACCCACCGGCTTCAAGGAATCATCGAGCTGAACACGGGCGACCATTGCCGGATGGCTTGCTCGATACGCTCGTTTCCGAGCACTTGAAAGTACTCGAACCATTCACCGTGCGGACGATAGCCGAGGCCGCCCGACATGGCAATCTCGATGTCCTTGGGGCTCGCGACGACGTTCTCAGCGAGAATCTTTCTCGCTTCGATCCACATTGGGATTGCCAACAATTGGGCAAGCTCGTCGTCCGAGAATGTCGGCAACTCGCGGTAGTACTTCTCCGCCAACGCGAGCACTTCATCGGCAATGTTGACCGATCGAGTGCCATCGGCGTAGTCGTAGAATCCACCGTGTTCAACCCGGCCCGCTCGTTGACGTTTGACGAGTGCGGCGATGAGTGGCGAGGGGTTGATCCTCGCGGGGAACGATTGCCAGTAAACGCGACCAGCGTCGAACGTGGTGCGAGTCCCGATCCAATCGATCAATTCCAGCGGCGACATCGGCATTCCGAAAGCGATCGCGGCGGCTTCGATTCGGTCGCCGCTGACACCACCGCAAAGCATCGTCATCGCCTGGTTCAAGTACGGCGCCAACATGCGATTGACGACGAAGCCGGGAGCGTCGGCGACGATCACGGGTTGCTTGCCGAGTCGATGAACATGATCCACGACGGCTTCGATTGTCGCCGTCGTCGATGCGGGCGCACGGATGACTTCGACCGCCTGGCGACGATCGACCGGCATGAAGAAGTGCATCCCACAGAGTCGCTCGGGATGTCGCAGTGATTGACCCATCGATGCCAGGCGAATCGTGGACGTGTTGCTGCAAAGAATCGCGTCGTCCCCGAACCACGACTCGGCCTGCAGCAAGAACGTTTGCTTGACGTCCAATCGTTCCGCAATGGATTCGATCACGATCGCTGGCTTGCCGGAGACCGGTGTTGACCCGCTCGGTGTGAAGCTCAAGGCCGGAAGGACACCGCCGATGGCGGCCGCGCGTTCAATTCCCAGATTGGTGCGATCGGTCGCGAGCGATGCTCTGGCTCGGTCAAGTGCATCGGTACTTTGGTCGGCGAGGATGACCGGTAGGCCGCGATCCAGGTGGGCTTTGAGAATGGCTTGCCCCACAACGCCGGCGCCGACCAAGACAACCGCACGATGCGATGAGTGAGCGAGCGGCACCGCGTTCACGAGACCGATTCGAATGAAGTGCTGAACGTCGTTTCCGCCGACAATTGAAATCGTTCACCACCCCGACTCGCGAGTCGCTGGAGATGTGGTCGCCGAATCATCTGCAAGCTTGATTTCTCGACGCGTGACGCCTGGGGTTCAAATTGTTCGTCGGCGGTCGTACCCCAAGCCCGCAAGCGGCGAATGAGCGCGTCGGAGACGGGACGTGGAGTGCTCTCGGCCCGCGCCGCGACCACGGTCAAGTCGTCGCTCATTCGGTACAACCGCAGCAGATCCTCAATGCGAATAGCGGTGTCAGCTTCTTGAATGAAGACCAATTCGCCGGTGGCGCGTTCGAGTCCTGTTTGTCCGGCGGCTTCCATGCCACGTGGGCGACCGTGGCGAGCGATGCGAACTTGCGGGTGACGATCCGCCATCTCCGTAAGAATTTGGCGGGTCCCATCGCTGCTGCCGTCGTCCACGACGACCACTTCGGTGAGCTCCTTCGTCAGTTCGGCGAGCGTTTCGAGCACCAGGTTGATCCGCGCCGCGATGCGGTTCTCGCCGTCGCGTACCGGCAGCACAACGGAAATTTTGGCGGTGCGTGACATGAACGTGAAACTCCGATAGTACGCTCGAGCGCTGGACGGCTACGAATCTTGACTAGCATCGGCCAACGCGGCGGTGGGTCATGACGCCGTGGTTACTTTTCCGGTCTGGATGTGTCGTTCCACTTGCGACGATTCGCCCTATAATCTTCCTTCCAAGCACAGCAACCCTAACCGATACAATCTCCGTGAGCCGCACGTCAGTCCACCAATCCGGCGATTCGCACAGCGTGCCCAACTTCGCGGCTGGCGTCGCCGGATTACTGCCAGCAATCGCCCAAGACGCAGCGTCCGGCCGCGTGCTCATGCTGGCGTGGATGAATGCTGAAGCGTTTGCCGAAACGCTCGCGACCGGACGTGCCGTTTACTACAGCCGTAGCCGTGCCCAATTGTGGCGCAAGGGCGAAACCAGCGGTCACCAGCAACGGGTTGTTGAGATTCGCACCGATTGCG
>JBBSJZ010000057.1:0-17720 GCA_038256795.1 Pirellulales bacterium
CTGGTGCCGAAAGTCGACGGGAGGCATCTGTTCGCCATCGCCCCAGCCCATGATTCGCGAGTAAACTTGCGACGCTTTCAAGTCGCCGGGTTTGATTCCGACCGACGAGTCATCGGACGGCAGCGGATTCGTGGCCGCAGCGAAACTGTCGATGCGAAAACCGCTGTCGTTATCCTCTTCGTCCGGCCCATGACACGTGAAGCACGTGTTGGACATCAGCGGACGAATGTGGGCATTGAAAGAAACACGCTCGGGTAATTTCGGAGTCGGCTTGGCGGCAAACGCCGGTGACGTCCCGAGCAGTCCGGTGGCAACGAGAAAATAGAGAGATTTCATATCACGGTTCAAATAAATGGATGCGGTCTAGGCAATGATTTCACGTACGACACGTGACGGTTCGACACCCGTTAGCCTCAGGTCGAGTCCCTGGAACCGGGCCGTCAATTGCTCGTGGTCGACACCGAATAAATGCAACATGGTGGCGTGCAAATCACGCACATGAACAATGTTCTCGACGCTGTTGTAGCCGAGTTCGTCGGTCGCGCCGTAGGCCATTCCGCCTCGGACACCACCGCCCGCCATCCAAACGCTGAAGCCATTGATATGGTGATCGCGACCGGACCCCTGGGCCATCGGTGTGCGCCCGAATTCGCCGCCCCAAAGCACGAGCGTGTCATCGAGCAAGCCGAGTCGCTTCAAATCGGCGAGCAGAGCGGCGGAGGGTCGATCCGTCGCTTCCGCAGAAATCGTGAAATTCTTCTCCAGGTCGCCGTGATGGTCCCAGCCGCGATGATAAAGCTGCACGAATCGAACGCCTCGCTCGAGCAACCGTCGGGCCAGCAAGCAATTCGACGCGAACGAACCGTCACCGGGCCGCTTGATCCCGTAGGCATCGAGAGTCTCTTGCGATTCACTCGACATGTCGGCCAAGTCAGGCACGGCGGTTTGCATCTTGAACGCCATTTCATACTGCGCGATCCGCGTTTCAATCTCGGGATCAAAGTGCTTCTCGGCGAGCATCCCGTTGAGTCGCTGGACCTCGTCGATCACCTGTCGCTGGGTCGATTGGCACACACCGTCGGGGTTGCCGATGTAGTGGACGGGCGAGCCACTGGATTGGAACGCGACACCTTGAAATTTACTCGGCAAGAATCCCGCACTCCATTGACGTGCCGATACCGGTTGGGCTCCGGGGCCGGACGACGTCATCACGACATACCCCGGCAAGTTCTCGGTCTCCGCACCGAGACCGTAAAGCAGCCACGAGCCCATGCTTGGACGGCCCTTGATGATCGAACCGCTATTCATGAACGCGTGAGCGGTATCGTGATTGATTTGCTCCGTCGTCATGCTGCGGATCACGCACAACTCGTCTGCCCAGGCGCCGATGTGCGGGAACAACTCGGACATCTCCAGTCCCGACTCGCCCCACTTCTTGAACTTCACGAACGACTTGCGTGCCTTGAGTTCCGCATTTTGCAGCTGAGCCAGTTGTTGGCCTTGCGTGAACGAGACTGGGAACGGTTGTCCGTCGAGTCGATCCAGTGCGGGTTTCGGATCGAGCGATTCGATGTGCGAGGGGCCGCCCGCCATGCACAGGTGGACAATGCGTTTCGCCTTCGGGGCGTGGTTCGGGAACCCCGGCAATGCGGGCCAGGGATGATTCGCGCCGACCGACTCGGCACGACTCGACGCGTCGCCAAGGAGCGAGGCGAGAGCGAACGAGCCAATCCCCGCGAACGACTTCGACAAAAACGTTCTTCTTGCCCAGTCGATTTGTTGGTTGACCATGAGTCGATCCTTAACGTGCCAGTTCGTGATGGGAAGCAACCCATTATACCGCCGTAGGCGATGGAGTTGGGTCAGCTTTTCGGATCGTTTCTCGGCATCTTGACGATTGCCGGAGCGACCCACGCCGTTCCCTGTTGCGTCTCCGGAGCAGAGTTCGCACCGGGCCAAGGGCAAATTTGGCGTCCACCCAGGGGATCTTGGACGCGGTTTCTGAGAGAACTGATTCGCTGGGCTGTTGTATCGCCCTGGGGCTCGACTCAGAATGGGAAGGCAGCGTCTGAATTCTCCAGCCCCAGGAAACGACATGAACGATTCGACCAATCGCCGCACGATGCTCAAGAGCTCCCTCGCTTTGTCCGCAGCCGCGATCGCGATCCACGGGGAAAGCCTCGTCGCGGCACCGCTTGCGGAGACTCAGTCGTCCGAGGATCACTCGGGTCGCGTGATTCTATTTCAAGGCGACTCGATCACCGACGCCGGGCGAGACCGCAATCGACACGCCGCGAACGATCCCGCCGCACTGGGCAAAGGCTACCCGATGCTCGTTGCCGGCGATCTGCTTCGCGATCACCCCAGTTCCGGTCTTCAAATTCACAACCGAGGCATCAGCGGCAATAAGGTGCCGGATCTCGACAGCCGCTGGGACGAAGACTGCATCGCCCTCAAACCCGATGTGCTCAGCATCTTGATCGGTGTTAACGATCTTTGGCACAAGCTCAACGGCAAGTATGACGGCACGGTGCAAACCTACTACGACGGATTCACCGCACTGCTTGAGCGGACCCAGACCGCACTGCCCAAGACGCGAATCGTGATCTGTGAACCGTTCGTCCTCCGCTGTGGCGCCGTCAACGATGCGTGGTTCCCCGAATTCGAAGACCGCCGCGCGATGGCCGAGCGTGTCGCCAACGAGTTCAAACTCGATTTCGTACCCTTCCAAAAGATGTTCGACGAAGCGATCCAGAACACGGAACCCAGTTACTGGGCCGGTGATGGTGTTCACCCCACGCTCGCCGGCCATGCCTTGATGGCCAACAAGTGGCGAGAAGTCACCGGGCTTTAAGAAGTCACCGGGCTTGAATACGTCCGGACACTGCTTTCCCTATCCATCAAACGTCACCAATAGTTCTCACTCGTACCCATCGAAACACATTTCATGAATGCTTCCCACTCGTTGCTAGCGCTCGCCATCGCGATCACATCCGTGAGTCTCTGTCCGTCCGTTCCGGCCTCGGCACAGGACACGACCGCTGGCCCGGCACCCTTGAAAGTTTTGCTCGTCGCCGGCGGGTGTTGCCATGATTACGAGACGCAAGCCGGATTGCTCAAGGCGGGAATCGAAGCGCGAATTAACGCTGCCGTAACGATCGTATTCAATCCTGACCGAGGTACCGATACGCGATTCGAAATTTACGAGTCCGATGATTGGGCCGAGGGATACGACGTCGTGATCCATGACGAGTGTTCCGCATCGGTGACGGAGAAACCCTATGTCAATCGCATCCTCGCGGCACACCAAAATGGCGTCCCCGCCGTCAACTTGCACTGCGCCATGCACAGCTACCGATGGGGTGATTTCCAAAAACCCGTGAGCGATGGCGGTGACAACTCGCTGTGGTTCGAGATGCTCGGCTTGCAATCGACCGCTCACGGTGCCCAGGCACCGATCGATGTGCGTTACACCAACGCGGAACATGCCATTGCCAAGGGGCTCGGAGATTGGACGACCATCAACGAAGAACTCTACAACAACATTCGTGTCTTCGACGGCGCCGAAGTCCTCGCTAGCGGTGACCAAGTGACACCGCCCAAGAAGAATGCGCTCAAGAAAAATCCCGATGCTCAAGTCAAAGCAGCGACGGCGGTCGTGGCATGGACGAACCTCTATGGCCCCAATAAGACCAAAATCTTTAGCACGACATTGGGTCACAACAACGACACGGTCGCCGACGATCGCTACCTCGATCTCGTTTCGCGAGGAGTGCTTTGGACCACGGGCAACCTCACCGCCGACGGCAAGCCGACAAAAGCGGCGACGCCGTTGTGATCGATGCCCTGATTTGAGCATCCCCGACGCGGCGATTGCCGACTACAATCGCATCATTCGTTCCTTCCATCATCCATCGTCCGCCCGGACATCCTTCGGTGAATCTTATGCGACATCTGTTGAGTCCCCTACACGTTGCTGTGCTTGTCATCCTTTCGCTTTCGAGCTCACTTCGTGCCCAGACGCCGACAACGATTGGGAGGATCGAGATTCTAGATCCGCTGTTGGGGTCCCGTCTCGCCGAGGATGCTTCGATCGAAGTGCTCGCCGGCGGCTTTACGTGGACCGAAGGTCCAGTTTGGGTCAACGATGAAGCGGGTGGCCATCTCCTGTTCTCGGACATTCCTCGCAACAGTATCTTTCGCTGGAGTCCGTCCAAGGGCATCGAGTTGTTCATGAATCCGAGTGGATACACCGGCGTGACCTACTACGGGCTCGAACCGGGCAGCAACGGATTGGCTCTCGATGCGGAGGGCCGATTGTGCGCGTGTGAGCATGGTGATCGACGCGTCTCGATGCTGACCCGTGGTGGCGGGAAACGGACGCTCGTCGACAGCTTCGAGGGACGTCGGCTCAATAGTCCTAACGATCTCACGTTTGATGCCGCCGGTAACCTCTACTTCACCGATCCGCCCTATGGGCTACCCGAGCGAGCCGATGATCCGCGTCGTGAGTTGGATTTTTGCGGCGTCTATCGACTGAGCCACGATGGCAAGCTCACGCTGCTGACCAAACAACTCGCCCGCCCCAA
The DNA here is from genome assembly GCA_038256795.1 of Pirellulales bacterium. Taxonomy (GTDB): domain Bacteria; phylum Planctomycetota; class Planctomycetia; order Pirellulales; family Pirellulaceae; genus JBBSJZ01. The sequence goes on from JBBSJZ010000057.1 coordinate 4,590, forward strand.
TGGCATCGGCTTGTCTCCGGATGCCAAAACCCTTTACGTGGCCCAGAGTGATCCCGAAAACCCAGTTTGGATGTCGTTCAAGATCAATGACGATGGGAGTGTTGATGGAGGCCTTGTTATCCAAAATGCCAAGGACGCCATGAAGGAATTTCCCGGATCGCCGGACGGCCTAACCGTGGCCGCCGATGGAACGTTGTTCGCCAGCGGCCCCGGCGGCATTTACGTGATGACCCCCGAGGGCAAACTGCTCGGTCGCTTCATCACCGGAGGCCGCACGAGTAATTGCACGTTCGACTCGACCGGCAAGACGCTTTACATCACCGCCGACAGCCACCTCTGTCGCGTGCAAATGAAGTAACCCTAGCTGACGTACTCGTCCTGCTCTTCTCCCGAAGTGGGTCGTGAAATTTGCCCGCTGTCTTCCAAGTGACGGACGATATCGACGATTTTTTGCTGAACCGCTTCGACTTCACTGAGTCGTACGCTGCCGAGGTAGCCGATCTCCTCTTTGAGATTGTCGGCGGCGCGGGTGCTCATGTTCCGCATCACCTTTTCCTGCAGCGGTTGGCTGGCACCCTTGAGTGACATCGCCCACTGGGCCGTCTCGACATTCTTGAGCAAGGCTTGGATATCGCGGTCGGCGAGTTTCGCGATGTCTTCGAACACGAACATCAAACGGCGAATGTCATCGGACAATTCGGGATCATCTTTACCGAGCGATTCCATGATCACTCGCTCGATCGAACGCTCGCACACGTTCAAGATTTCCGCGACGCTCTCGACGCCGCCCGTGTTGCTTTGTTTTTGATTGACCATGCTGCTCAATCGCAATTCCAATCCGTATTCGAGTTCGGCCACGGCATCGGGGTTGGAGCGCCCCATGGAGGCGATGCGACGGATGACTTCGAGCTGTTTGGCTGAATCGAGACCACCGAGGACGTCGGCCGCGTAAGCGCTGGGAACGTGGCTGAGCAAGAGCGCGATCGTTTGCGGGTGCTCCTCGCCGATGAATTGAAGCAGTGTTTGTGAGTCCACTTTCTTGACGAAGCCGAACGGCATCGCTTCGATCGTCTGCTGCAAACTACTGATCAAATCACCCGAGTCACGACCGAGCGCTTCTTTGATCAGGTTCTTGGCACGCTCGAGTCCGCCGGGTGTCGCGTAGAGTGAACTCGCTTTGCTGGTAAGAAATTCGGCAATGACGACTTCTTGTTCGTCGCCACCGACGGATTCCGTTTGCGCGATTTGGATACTGATCGCTTCTATGTACCGAGGCGGCAATTGACCGAGGACCTGCGCGGCTGCCTTGGTCGGCAAACTCATCAGCAAAATCGCAGCCTTCTGCAATCCTGAATCGTCAAAGTTCAGTGCGGTTCCCGATTTGCTGCCCATGGATCCGTTCACCACTGGTTGACTCGATGAGATAGTCACGTCGGTTCACTGAAAAACAAGAACGGACGAGACTGACCTACGACACCTTCGTTGTATCGACGCCGCGTCATCCTGGCATTGCGAGAGATCCGACCTCGCCACGTCGTACCGGTTGCGCGGGTTGGAACGCGCGCTATCTCACCAAGCCCGAGCGTTCTCGTACGCGGTGATGTGCGGTTCGTGAATCAACGTTTGCGCGATGTCGTCGAGTCCGTGAAGCAAATTGTTGCGGCGGCTCGAGTCGACTTCAAATGAACGCTCGAAACCGCGACCGTCATTGACCGTTTGGTCTTCGAGATTGACCGTCAATTGATACGGTGAATGCTCGGCCGCTCGCTTGAACAACTCGTCAATGTCGGCCTCGGCCAGCGTGATCGGCAGCAATCCGTTCTTGAAGCAATTGTTAAAAAAGATATCCGCGAACGAGGGGGCGATGACACATCGGAAACCATAGTCGTCGAGCGCCCACACCGCGTGTTCGCGACTGCTACCACTGCCAAAGTTCTGGCGAGACACCAATACCGAGGCATGCTTAACGTCCATGCGATTGAGCTCGAACTCAGGATTCGGAGTCGTCCCATCGTCGAGAAACCGCCAGTCGAAAAACAAAAACTGACCAAACCCCGATCGCTCAATTCGTTTGAGGAATTGCTTCGGGATGATTTGGTCCGTATCGACGTTGGCGCGGTCAAGCGTCGCGACGACGCCCGTGTGAATGGTAAAGTTTTGCATGAATAAAAGAGCAGTTGGCGTTGGCAGTTGGCAGTGAGCAATTGGCAGTGAGCGGTTAGCAGTTTTTGGGACGTCCGTTCCCGGGTTCCCTGACGACTGGCAACTCACGACTGCCAACTCTCGTCAATTCTTATAAACCCAGTCGCGGATATCGGTAAAGCGTCCTGCGATCGCGGCGGCGGCGGCCATCGCGGGGCTGACCAAGTGCGTCCGACCGCCTTTGCCCTGGCGTCCTTCGAAGTTGCGGTTGCTGGTGCTCGCACAGCGTTCGCCCGGGGCGAGCTTGTCGGGGTTCATTGCCAAACACATGCTGCAACCGGCTTCACGCCAGTCAAAGCCGGCATCCTTGAAGACTTGATCGAGCCCCTCAGCTTCGGCTTGCCGTTTCACTTGGCCGCTGCCGGGAACCACCATCGCATCCACCTTGCCGCTGACATGGTGCCCTTTCACGACTGCCGCGGCCGCTCGCAAATCTTCGATACGGGCATTGGTGCAAGAGCCGATGAAGACGCGATCAATGGCGACGTCCTGCAATTTCGTTTTTGCCTTGAGTCCCATGTACTCGAGCGCCTGGGCGGTCGACTTTTGCTCGGTCGGATCGGAAAAGTCGGACGGATCGGGTACGGAGTCGGTCACGCTCAGCACTTGGCCGGGGTTGGTTCCCCAGGTCACCTGAGGCTGGATATCTTGGCCGCGGTAGGTATTGCAGCGATCGTAGACGGCACCAGGATCGCTCGGCAAGTTTTTCCATCGCCGCACGGCGGCGGCGAAGTCTTGGGGCGATTCGGGTTTTCCGTCGAGGTAGTCGAACGTGACTTGGTCGGGAGCGATCATTCCCGCCCGCGCACCAGCCTCGATCGACATGTTGCACACGGTCATACGTTCTTCCATCGACAGCGCGCGAACGCAATCGCCGGTGTACTCGAGCACGTAACCGGTTCCGCCCGCAGTACCGATTTGGCCGATCAAGTACAGGATCATGTCCTTGGCCGTGACGCCTCGCGCGAGTTCACCGTCAACACGCAACTCGAACGTCTTGGGTTTGAACTGCAACAGCGTTTGCGTCGCCATCACGTGCTCGACTTCGCTCGTACCGATGCCGAACGCCAGCGCGCCGAAGGCCCCATGGGTCGCGGTGTGGCTGTCACCACAAACGATCGTCATGCCCGGTTGGGTGTACCCATTCTCCGGACCGATCACATGGACGATACCCTGGCGAACATCTCCGATATCGAACAAACGGACGCCGAATTCTTCACAATTCTTCCGCAAGGTTTCGATTTGCAGGCGGGAGATCGGATCAGCAATCGGCAGACTGCGATCGCTCGTGGGCACGTTATGATCCGGCGTCGCGATGGTCCGCTCCGGCCGACGAATGGGACGGCCGTTCATCCTCAATCCCTCGAACGCCTGGGGGCTGGTGACCTCGTGGACCAAGTGCAGATCCACGTAGACGATCGCCGGTCCGGTCGAATCGGCATGGACAACGTGCTCGTCCCAGATTTTGTCGAGCATGGTTCGTGGTTGAGACATCGATATTCGCCGCATGATGGGTGCGGCTGTGCGTGGCGAGTGGGCTAAAAAGTTGTTTTCGACCCGCCACTTTCAACTGTGACCGCGAGAATGTCAACGGCCAAAAAAGTCGTCGCTGCAGACGCTAAACCGGCTCTTCGATGGTGTGGCGGAGCTCCCGGCCACGTCCCGGGACGATTTTCGTGACGTTGACCTTGGTCCGCTTCAACTCTTCGATCTCGGCCGACATCTGCGAAATCAAATTCGCGATCTCCGCACCGGCTGATTCACCGACGTGAACCATCAAGGCTTTGCGGGCGTTGTAACTGAGTCCAGTGGTCTTCATGGTCGTGAATTTCGAGTCGGAGAAATCGGAGAAGTCAGTAAGAACGCGTCGAGGGGCGCGAAACCCCGCCGCAGACCTGGGTGATGAGACGCTCCAGGTTAGTTCCCCGTCACTCGACTGTCACGCTCTTCGCCAAATTTCTTGGCTTATCCACATCGCAGCCGCGCAGCAGCGCCACGTGGTATGCCAGCAATTGCAACGGCACCACCGTCACAATCGGTTGGATGAATTCTGGCACGTCCGGAACCATGATGACGTCGTCGGCGAGCGACCGGATTTGCGGATCCTCGTGGCTGGCAATGGCGATCACCGGTCCACCGCGAGCACGCACCTCTTCCATATTCGACATCACTTTGTCGTACGTCGTGCCACTGGGCACAATGAACACGCTCGGCGTGGCCTCGTCGACGAGCGCGATCGGACCGTGTTTCATTTCCGCAGCCGGGTAGCCTTCCGCGTGGATGTAACTGATTTCCTTGAGTTTCAACGCCCCCTCGAGAGCGGTTGGAAAGTTGTACTGACGACCTAAGTAAAGCACGTTGGTCGCCGCGACGTATTTCTTGGCGACGTCACGCACTTGTTCCGCACACGCGAGCGCCTCCTGGACCGCGCCGGGTAAAGTGTGCAGCTCGTCGATGATCCGCCGGCCCGTTTCATAACTCATGTGCCGCAGTCGCCCAAAATAAAGCGACAACATCGCCAACACACAGCACTGGCTCGAGTATGCCTTGGTGCTCGCCACGCCGATCTCGGGCCCAGCGTGCAAGTAAACACCACCGTCCGCTGCCTGGGCAATTGAGCTGCCGACGACGTTGCAGAGCGCCAAAGTGCGGTGACCCTTGCGCTTCGTCTCCCTCAGTGCCGCGAGCGTGTCCGCAGTCTCGCCGCTCTGGGTGATGCCAAACACCAAGGTGTTGTTCTCAATCGGCGGGTTGCGATAACGCAGCTCGCTGGCGTACTCCACGCAAACAGGAATCCGTGCGAGTTCTTCGATCAAGTACTCGCCGACGAGCGCCGAATGCCAACTCGTGCCGCAACCGGTCAAAATGATCCGCTCGACCGATCGCAATTGTTGGGGCGAAAGATTCAAGCCACCGAACACCGCCGTGCCGTCTTGCTCGTCCAAGCGACCGCGCATCGCGTTGCGCAGCGATTCGGGTTGCTCATAAATCTCCTTGAGCATGTAGTGGTCGAAACCCTGTAAGCTGACTTCAGTCGTATCGACTTCGAGCGGCCGCACATCAACGCGGATCTTGCCCTGGTCGCGATGCAGGACTGAAAAGCCCTCGGGCGTCATCACTGCGATCTGGTGATCGGCAAGGTACACAATCCGGTCGGTGCGACCCGCCAATGGCGCCGCATCGCTTGCCAAGAAGTACTCGCCGCGACCAACACCCAATACAAGCGGACTGCCGAAACGAGCCGCGATGAGCAAATCCGGTCGCTCCCGAAATGCAATGGCGAGTCCATAAGTGCCGCGTAATTGCGGTAATGCGTTTTGAACGGCCGCCAAATAACGCAGGTTCGGCTGGTCGGGATCGAGCGGGATTTGCTTCAAGCCATCCGCGATCAAGTGCGCCACCACTTCGCTATCCGTCGCCGACTTGAATTGGTAGCCCTTGGCGATCAATTCCTCTTTCAGAACCTGGTAATTCTCGATCACGCCGTTGTGAACGAGGACCAGCTCACCGTCGCCGCCGATATGCGGGTGAGCATTCTCTTCCGTGGCCGGCCCGTGCGTCGCCCAACGCGTATGCCCCATGCCGAGAATACCGCCCGTCGGTTTCGGCCCCAAACGTTGAGCGAGCGACTCGATCCGCCCGACGGCCCGGGTGACGTGAAATCCCTTGGCATGATGAATGGCAATGCCGGCACTGTCGTAGCCGCGATACTCGAGCCGTCGCAAGCCCTCGAGCAAGTACGGACCCGCGTCATCGCTTCCGACGTATCCAACGATTCCACACATAAATATTCTCAGCCTGATAAAGCATACGTGACGAGCGTGATTTTGCCGCGCGCCTAACGTCATCCTAGTCGTATAAGGTCGGCTGATGCGAGCGGATGCATCGCCAGCCACGAGCCACTATGCAGCCTTGGTCGAGTTCGTCGGATGCGAGTGAGCCAACGTGAGCTTGTGCCAACGTCCGTCTCGCTGGTGCAAAGCGATACTTCCCGTTCGCGTGATTCGATGGACGAGCGCCTGCACCTCCGCTGAATCCCAAACCGCGTCGGGGATCGATGCGATCACCAGGTCAGCAAATCCGACCGTCCGCGAGAATCTCGCCAACCCCTGCACCACCGCTTCGGGAAATACTTGCGGACGGACCTCGACACCCCGCATGCGATGATGAAAGTCCTTCAACGTGATCGGGCCACCGACCATCTCGAATTGGTCGATCGCCGAGTAACGCAGAACCTTATCACCAGAAACGGCCTGCAATGATTGCATCACAGCCTCAGCGCGCGTGGCGTCGCCGACGCCGATCTCGAGCACCGATAACGCTCCCGACGCGATCGCTAGCTTACAAATTTCCGCATGCTCACCACGCGTGACCACCTTCGGCTGACGCGCTGGCGTGATGGGCTCCGGTGTCGATAGCACCCCAGTCTTCGCGGTGGCGAGTCGCACATTTGACTCGGAGTTGACCTTCGTCGCCCGCCGCGAGCTTTGCTTGCGTGGGGCGATCGACTCCGATCCGCTGGTGCTCACCTGGACGGGAGCGACCGATGCTTCTTTCGCCGCCACAACGGCAGCCTTGGCCGTCGGTTGCGGCGCAGCGGCAACCACTGTGGCCACAGGTTCTTGCACGGCCGTAGGACGCCCGATCAGCGAGTTCCACAATTTTAAGAATGGCATGTGCGATTGAACCCCAGCGAGCACGGCGGAAAAGAGGTCGAGTTGTAACGACTCGTACCTTTATGTCGGCAATACCATGCCGCTGAGTCGACAGGATCTTTCTGAGTTCCGGTTGGGCAATCCGCGCCCGACTGTGCGATCTACGTTTGAGCATCTCCCGCACAACCTCCACCTTCGTCCCTCCTCCCCAGACTTTCAGCGGCGAGAGAGTTAGCTACCTCCACCCTTTAGCCCCCAATCTCCACGCATTGCGGGGAGAGAGGGTGAGGGTGAGGGGACCGTTTCGACCTTCGCCAGCTGATTTTCCGCCACCCCACTGAATCCTCCGGTTCGCATTTTCGCATTTCCATCGAGCCATGAACAACACCGCATCAAGCCGAGCCGCCCTTCCCGCCATCGACCTCGACGGGCCCGCGATCGAGATTTGCGAACGGCGTTTGGCATTATCCGCCAGCCTCGCGGGTTCGTTATTGCTGGAAACGCTCGGCATCGAACAAACCAGCGGTGTACCGTTTCACGCTGCCGAGCCTGCTTCCCAGGCTGGGCCGATTCAAAACCCGGAACCGATCTCCGTCGACTCTCAATCGGCCACGTCACCCCCCATCGGTCCGTCGTCACCCATCGTCACGGCAGCCACCGCTTCCGACTTGTTCGTACAAGCGGTCGCGGTTCGTGAAACCTACGACTCGCTCGACGGACACGGCCAAACGGTCGCCGTGATTGATAGCGGTGTCGCTTGGGACCACGTCGCACTCGGTGGTGGCTTCGGCCCAGGATATCGCGTCGTCGGCGGATGGGATTTTGCTGAAAACGACAGCAATCCGTACGACGATGGACCCGCCGGATTTCACGGCACGCACGTCGCCGGAGCTCTCGCGGGACAGAGTCTAGGCTTCAGCGGCGTTGCCCCTGGCGCCGATATCGTCGCGCTTCGTGTCTTTGACGATGCGGGCTTGGGGAACTTGCAATGGGTCGAATCGGCTTTGCAGTGGGTGCATGCCAATCGCGACTCTTTCGCATCACCGATCACCACCGTTAATCTTTCCGTCGGCGCGGCACTCACGGCCGAAAACTACGCCGCAGCGACTGCCATGCTCGATGATGAATTGCGGATGCTACGTGATGACGGCATCCTGGTCTTCGCAGCTTCTGGGAACTTGCAACAGGGCGGCTCATTCACCAGCGATCCCGTTCTTTACCCGGCATCGAGCGCGTCCGTCGTCGCCGTTGCCAGCGTCAATGACGCCGGATCGCTAAGCAGCTTTGCACAACGCGAGAGCGGGATACTCGCGGCTCGCGGTGAATCGATTTCCAGCAGTGTTCCCGATCACGTCTACGGCTGGGATGGCCGCGTCGATGACTTCGCCAGTTTGAGTGGCACCAGCATGGCGACGCCCCAAATCGCGGGCGCTTCGATGCTCGTCCGTCAAGCAATGCTTCAGCAAGGAATGACGGCGACCGCCGACGAGATTCTCGGCCGTTTGCGCGACACGAGCCAGAGGCACTACGATTCCGCCACTCAAACCGAATACCGCATCATCGATCTCGGCGCCGCCACGAACTTTGCCGCTCCCGATGGCCAACCGGAGCTAGCGGCACCCGCCCACGAGACGAACCCGGCCATTCGACACGGCCGCTTTGACGGCACCCATGAAACCGAATCTGTCACGCTCGATCTGACCTCCGGCGCCATACTTCGTATCGGCAATGAGTCCTATCCGCTCGACCTCGCCGACGTAACGACTCCGTTCGTGATCGATGTCCGCGGCGGAAGCGATTCGCTCACAATTATCGGGTCACCCCAAGCCGAGTCGTTGATCTTCCGCCCCGTCGATTCGGGTGAGCCTAGTCAACTTTCGGGCCCGGCGGGCCAGTTCGAGTTGCGCGGATTCGAACACGTTGACTTCCGCGGCGGTGGCGGCCCCGACCGAGCGACGCTCTACGATTCACGCGGTGATGATACGCTCATCTCCAACCCCAGTGTCGCTTCACTGAGCGGTGTCGGATTTCGGGTTGATGTGTCATCCGTCCCTCGCATTTTCGTTCATGCGACCGCTGGCGGCGACGACGCAGCCTTCTTGCACGACTCCGCCGGCAACGATGAACTCTCGGTCCGCCCTCAATTCACCAGCCTCACCAGCAGCAATTCGTTTCAACTCGCGTACGGATTCGAGCGAGTTTACGCCTACGCCGAAGCGGGTGGGCATGACACCGCCGAACTCTACGATAGCGTCGGAGATGACACCCTGAGCATCTCGACCGACCGGGCGATCATTAGTAGCGACGGATACCAAGTCAGCACCCGAGGATTCGATTCCGTCATCGGCTACTCCACCGACGCAGGCAACGACACCGCTCGCATCTACGCGAATGACGGTCCTAACCGTTGGGATACGACCCAGGATCTCGTCCAGTGGACCGGCGAAACCGGCAACGTTCGCATCGCCCGCGGGTTCGAGCGAGTTGAAGCCTTCGAAGCCTATCAACCGATCGATCTTGCCACGCTTTCCTTGCCATCTTGGCTCACAAAACCCAACCGCGACGCAGCGGTCGATGCCCAACACGAAGCCCAAGCCACGCGTCTCGTCTTTGAACGCTTCGGCGAACCGAATTGAATCACGCCAAAAGCTCCGCCCCCGGCCCTTGACGCTGGTCAAAGCCACTTGCTAACCTCTCGACTCACTTGATTTAAACGCTCCGGTCCCCAATCAGCCCGGTGCGTTTAAACTCAGCGAAGGCTCAGAGAGCCAACCACCAGGGGGATTAGCTCAGTTGGGAGAGCGCTTGCATGGCATGCAAGAGGTCATCGGTTCAAGTCCGTTATCCTCCATCTTATCGACATCGAAAGCCGCCTTCGGGCGGCTTTTTTTATGCACCTAAGTCGTTTTGAGCCAATGATTTACGGCGTTTTCTACAGCATGGCCAGCTTGTGGTGGTGGAGTGTAGTGTCGGATTTGATGTAGGATTGTGTCGGATTTGGGATCGTGTAGGCTTGCACGAAAAGGAATCCTTCAATGCGAAAAACTTACCGAGGAAAGCTCCCCGACCCCGACAACCGAAACTACGTTCGCCCGGAGATTGGTGGCAAGCGCTTCACAGTTGGCCACATCGAAAGAGACAGCCAAGGTGAGATGAAGCGGCGTCGTGATGCCATCGCCGACCTCTTTGAGTTGCAGTGCCAGCAGACAGGTGAAGGACGATGGGTGGAGCCATTTCATGGCTTTGCAAAGAAGTTGGCCAGCGGCCAACGCTTGAAGCTCAGTGTCTCTGATTACGCTCGAACGAATGTCGGCCAAGCCAGCGAAGAGGCTCAAGGGCTAGCGATGTTTCGGGAGATGGGGCTCGACATCGTGCCCGATGATCCCGTGACCGTCGCCAGAGGAGAGGCGGAACTAAAGAAGATGATCGATGACAAGATTCGATCCGCTTTAGCGAAAGCCATGATCGATGTCGAGCAACGATTCGAATCATTCCCGCAATCGCTGGTTGGCTCGCTACAAACAAAACTACCCACCGATCCTGAAAAGCTGGAAACTCGCACCTTCTTCGATGCCATTGATGCGTACCGAAAACACTTGCTGAAAACTGGTAAGCGACAAGAAAACGGCAACCCATCTCCATCGGTGCAAAACTATGTTGATACTGCAAGACGATTCAAGAAGACGATGGACGACCTGCCCGTTTGGGAAATCGACCGGACGAAGCTGGATGAAATGTTTGGCCATTGGCGGAACCGACCGATCAGCATCAAGACAGGTAATCGCATCGCAGCCGATACAGCAAAGCACCTAATGGACACTCTATGGGCCGTGGTAACTTGGATCGACGAAGCCGACGACTGGAGGTGGTCACTCCCAAACGGAGCAAAACGAATTCGCCGAACGCCGGAGCAAATCGACTCAGACCGAAAGAAGCTTCGAACTCGGAGAATCACTGCCAGTACCTACACTCCAGAACAACTGGCTGTCATTGCGTCCAAGCTTGATCGGTTCGGAAAAATGATTCTTGGGATCTCTGTGAACTGTGCGATGCAGCCCGCTGAGATTGGTCGTCTCGAAGTTGACGACCTCTACCTCGAACATCCTGAAACCAAACAGAAGGGCGATTGGATCGTGTTTGATCGACCAAAGACTTTTGAGTACGGGGAATGGCTGCTTTGGCCTGAAGTGGCGGAGTTGGCTCGCTGGGGACAAAATCGATCCAAGCAACTTGGCTGTCAAAGGATTGTCGTCGGCGATGATGGAAAGCCGTGGTATCGGGAAGATTGGAAGAACCCGGAGACATACTTTTCGAAATGGTGGCAGGAAGTACCATCGAAGACATCAAGGGGAATGGGCGTTGTAACTCGGTTGCACAAAGATAACCCAGATTTCCCAAGGCTCACGATTAAGTTCCTCCGAAAAATCTTGCCGAATCTCGTTCGCCCAACGCATGGAGAAGAGATTGCTGACCTCATCAATGCTAGAAAGATAGACCGGAGTGGTCGATCTGGCGGTAGGGATACAGATCGCTACGCTGACCGTTTATACGACAAGGCTGCGGATGCTTTGAGCGGGCTAAGAGTTCAGTTCAAACCATTTCTGGAAGCACTGAAATCTGATGAGAGTTAGATAAAACGTGAGCGGGTTGCGGATCAGCCCCAGAGAAATGGGCTGACGGACGATCCAAATTTCAAGTTTCCAGCTTTTCGAGTTTTCAGCAGCGACCATTCATCTCCGTTGTGTCATGTATCGATGGCTGCACGAATAAACAACGACTCTGTGATCGAAGGCGTCTGCCGTCCGCTTAACCGCCTAATCGCACTTGTGCCGTTAGGTAATTCAAATTGTTCGTCGTAGATTTCAGGCACAAAGTCGCTGCCATTGGGGTTCGCACCGGGACCGTTCATCGAGAGAGCCCAGCCAGCCCGCTGCTTTTTCAACCAGCCAAAAAATTCGTCGTGATCGAATGATCCAAAGTACAGCCGCTCCCTCTCTGATCTATACGGCGGATCGAGATACGTGAAGTCGCCGTGGCGAGAGAACACGGTGCGGTAGTCACGAACGGTGAAGACCAAATCTCGCCCCTTCAGCTTGCCATGCCAATCAGCCAGTAGTACATCCACGAATTTCGGCTCCAGCCCGAATTCGCCGAGATGGTAAGGCGTGATGAACCTTCCCTGCTGACTGAACTCCACTGCGCCCACTCGACAGGTTCGAAGCAGGAAGAAGAAATCGCAGGGATCAGGCGTGTCGTTGAAACGATCCCGCACCTCGTTGTAGACCCGCTGCTCTCCCGATTGCAGTTCATCCCAGAGGCGGCGGTAGGCTTCAGACAGTTTCCTTGGGTCGTCTCTAATCAGGTTCCAAATCCCGATCAGCGGTTCACAGGCATCACTGCATCTGATTCGCTCGACCTTAATATCGCTGCCAAGCAGTTCCTTGTCTAAACGTGATGACATCGAACTCCAGAGGCAGAAGGTGCGGGACGCAATTCGGAAATTCCCAAATGATCGGCAAGCACAGTTGGAAAACAGCGGTCTCAAGCAATCGACGTTTTACAACCGTCGAAAGGAGGTGCTGGCCGAAGCCGAGTTCATTGCCGCATAAGACGCCGACTGCTCAATTTTCAACCGACTTTCAAACTCAAAAACGACCCCATGGAGGGCCGACCGCTGCCGGTCTGCGCCGGCTCAGAGGCCCTCCATTCGATTCAATAACCAAGGACTAACAAATGAATAAGCAAACTACCGATATCAAGATCTCCGACATTCAAGTCTCTGATCGTTTCCGCAAGGACCACGGCGATCTCAAAGAACTCGCCCAATCCATTGCCGAACTCGGTCTTCTTCAACCCATTGGCGTAACGCCCGATAGCCGACCTGTTGCAAAAGTTGCAACGCAGGCAAGTGCGAGACCAAATCTTCGAGGAACTCCGAGACTGCCATGCGTTACCCTTCCTGCTTGCGTCGTTTCGACGACACAAAAAATGTAGTTGGCTTCGTCATGGTCTCCATACCGTTGCAGTCGATGCGTCAAAGTACGTGACTTATACCAAACACCGAACGACTTTGAAGACAAACACAAGGTGTCATTAAAGGTCTTCGCTTCGACCGGATGCAGCGAGTGTTTGATCAGGTTCGGTCATCAAGCTCCCAGGGCAATCGCACGTTGATTTCGTTTCGGTCTAAGGATTGCGGTGTCATCGCTGAAGTCAAGCGGCTCGCAGTTGAGCGGCGTGTTTCCCGCACGGAGGTGCCAATCGATGAACGGAC
>JBBSJZ010000058.1:0-17606 GCA_038256795.1 Pirellulales bacterium
ACCGAATCGTAGCCGGATGCTACGCGGGGCTGCGCGACTTTCGCCTCTTCCATGCGATGACCATGGTCTACTTTGCGGCGGCGACGACGAGCGAACGTCACTGGCTCGATTCACCGTGCGGCTCGCACGGTTTCCTGCTCGCCGATGACGTGGGATACGCAAGCGTCGTCCGTGAGCTATCGGCGATTGCCGGCCACGGCGATGTCGACCGCTCGATCGAGCGGATCCGAGAAAGCCTCGAGCCCTACGATCATGTCGGCTTATTCCGCCCGCAAAAGCCCAACCTTTACCATCGCACCGCGGCCCCACGCATCGAAGGATGAGCCCGGTTGAAGCGTGGTTGACTAATTTGGCAGTGGGTCTCGTACGGGGACGGTCAAAGCAGCTAAAATCAGCGTCACTGCGTTAGTCTTCGAAGTTCTTGAATTGTTACTCCACCGCTGGTCGCCCTCATGACGTTCACTTGTTTTTCAGATTGGTTCCCGTTCCCAGGCCGCAGCACGGCCATGATGGGCGTGATGCTGCTGATATCGATGACGGTCGCGACTGGCCAGGAAGCTCCCGACACCAAGCCGACTGAGACGCCTGCGGCAGCGACGGCTGAACCAGTGGCTGAGAAAACGCTGGCGACGACGCCGCAGTACCCGATCAATGTCGCCGTCGATGGTGACACTATCTACGTCGTCGACTTGGATTTACCGGGGGTGTGGACGATGACGATTGCGGAGGGGAAGCGAGAACTTTACGTCCGGGGCACGAACTTGCTTCGCAAACCGCTCAACCGAGTCCGCTGCATCGCGATTCATCCTGAGGGCGGCATCCTTGTCGGCGACTCGGCGACACGCGAGGTGTACCACATCGCTGAGGCGAATGCCGAACCCAAACCGCTCGCGAATGCGCACGTCGGGATTGCGATGGCAATCGCGGTTTCGCCCGATAAAAAATCGATCTATGTCGGCGACGCTGAGAAACGATCCGTATTGAAGTTGCCGATCGCCGGAGGTGACCCCGAGTTGGTCGTCCGTGTGAACGCTCGGGGGCTAGCTTTTGATGCCGAAGGAAAACTTTGGGCGGTGACGCCGGACGCCGATGCGGTTCACAAGATTGACGTCGATGCCAAGACGAGTGAAGCGATCGTCAAGGAACGGCCCTATCAGTATCCCAATGGCATCGTCTGGGTTGGCGACCACGGTTACGTGACGGACGGTTATGGCAAGTGCCTTTGGAAGTTCACGGCGGACGGCAAAACCGAAAAGTGGTTCGAGGGTGCACCACTGACCAACCCTGTCGGTATCGCGATTGACGACAAGTCCATCTATGTTGCCGATCCTCACAACAAGCAACTCTATCAATTCGATCGCGAGAGCAAGAAACCGTCGGAGCGAATGTAGCGATCCGTTATGAATACGACCACGAAATTGATTCTCGTTCTTGTCACGCTGGCGATCATCATCGGTGCCGCGATATCGTTGCGACCTGGCGATGATGCGAACGACGATGGCGGTCCAGGCGATGCAGCCATCGTCACCGGCCAGGCCGAGACGCGACTGGAACTCGCGCGCACGGCGCTGGCGGCGACGGAAGACATGAGCACCGCCGAGGCCGCGACGTCGTGGGCGCTGCTCAGTGACCAAATGCCCGATGACGCATCCATTGCGATCAATCGAGCACTCAATCAAGTCTTGCAAGTCGACTCGTTGACCGAGGCTGCGAACAATTCGCTACTCAAGCCTGAAGAGAAACAAGCGGCGCGAACCGAGTTACCCGGTGCGATCGAATCCGCTCGTGCGGCGATCAAGAAATACCAAGCGACGAGCCAAGATGCCGTGACTTCGTTGTGGTTGGACAGCCGTATCGATTCGCGAGAAGCTTCGCTGCTGCCCGCTTCGATGGGGAAGTCATTGCGCAAGGAATTGTTCGCGAGGCTCGCGAAAGCGATTCAAGGCGACGCGGGTTCGCAACCCGGTTCGATCATCCTGGGCGGTCCTTTCATCGATGTCGTTGACGCGATGGAAGACCCGATCAAAGGATTAGCGGCGGACATCGAACAGGAATCCGCAGCGGTGCTGGAGAGACTCTCCAAGCAACATCCGGATAACCTCTACCTGGCCTTGAGAACGGCTCGTGCCAACATTTCGGCCAAGAACCCGTTGGCTGCGGAAGCTGTCGAGCGAACGGGTAAATTGGCCGCCGCAATCGAACCGTCTCTAAGAGCTCAAACTCAACCCATCGGGATGACCCCGGACGAGCTTGTCGCCAAGATTCTGGCGGGAGTGCAAGCTGCGGAGTGGTCCCAGGCGGAGAACCAGATGTTGTTGTGGTTCAACGTGCTCAACGGCACCGAGTTGGTGAAGACGGATCGACGCCGTGTCTCGCCCCACCCCTTGGATCGACTCAGCTTCGAGGCGATGCGTGAGTTAGCGGCTGAAGTCGCGGTGGGGCAACCGGCCTCGGCCCAGTCGACCTCACTGCAATTTGAGCAAATCGCGATTGAGGCTGCTGATACGCTCCTCGTGCTTCCACTCGACTTTGACTTGGACCTCGATGTTGATGTGGTCGCGGCGACGGGTGCGGGCGTCGTGACCGCCTATCGCGGTGACTCGGGAACGAACTGGACGCCGTCGGGCAGTGTCGATTTGCAAGTACCCGTCGTGGGCATGATCGCGGCGGATTTGTTCATGGTCGACAGCAGCGACGCCCAACGATTGCAAGCGAAACCGGCAAAGCCGGAGGGCGAAGGCGCCGTGCCCGTCTCGGGTGCTCGGCACACGTCACTCGCCACACTCGTCGCCTTTGGCGATTGGGGCGTGAAGCTCGTCGCGGTCGATGGCCGCGCGGACACCAGCGATGAAAAACGACTCACCCTGGTGACGACGGAAACGGGACTGGAGAGCGTCAAGCAAGTCAGTACCGTGATCGCGGGTGACCTTGAGGGCGACGGCGATTTGGATCTCATCTTGGCGACACGGGATCGCGGCTTGCGAACGTTCGTCAACCGCGGCAATCGAACGTTCTTTGAGGCGGGCGGAAGCGGTGCTGGCGGACTCGCTGAGCAAACGGGCGTCGTCGGACTTGCGATCGCGGATCTGGATCGTGACTTGGACCTCGATATCGTGACCGTCGATGCCACGACCGGACATGTCGGCTTGATCGAGAATTTGCTGCACCTGCAATTCCGTTTTCGCCAACTGGACGACATCCCCGTGATCGCGGGCGCCGCGGAAGTGGTCATCGCAGATTTCGACGGCAATGTCTCGTGGGATTTACTCGTCACGGGAGCGACGGAAGCGGGCATCGTATTTTCCCAGACCGCCGCCGCGGGTGCTTGGACCGTCGAGACGACGCAAACGATGCCCACGAGTGGTGTGACGTTGGCTGCGGATTTCAATAACGACTCGTGGTACGAAGTGCTCGTCGGGGATGGCGAGAAGTCAAACGTGGCGCAATTCGTCGGCAAGAAAATTGATGCGGTGAATCGTGAAGCCTTGGCCGTGGCCCTGGATCGCCACCAGCATCACGCCTGTGATTTTGATCGCGACGGCAAGCTCGATGTGCTCTCGATCGCGGGCGGTCAACCGATCGCATCGCTCAATCGCAGCGACGTCCGCGGTCACCATGTCGATGTTCGCTTCAAGGGAATCGATGACAATAATGCCAACAGTGGTCGCGTCAATCACTATGCGATTGGCAGCGTCGTAGAACTGCGTTTCGGGCCGCACTACCGAGCTCAAACGATCACTTCGCCCGTGACGCACTTCGGCTTAGGAAGTTATGCGGACGCCGGTTCGATGCGCGTGATTTTCCCCAACGGACTGACGCAAACGATTCCTGATTTGAAAATCGACACGCTCGTGGAAGAGGAGCAAACGCTCAAAGGATCGTGTCCGTACTTGTACGCTTGGGACGGCGAGGCGATTCAATTCGTGACGGATTGTTTGTGGGCGGCGCCACTCGGCTTACAGGTTGCCGCCGGTGTCGTTGCCAAAGATCGCCCCTGGGAATACCTCAAGGTCGATGGCAAGTTCCTAAGTCCGAAAGATGGACGCTACGACTTGCGGATTACGGAAGAGTTGTGGGAGATCGCCTACTTTGACCACGTCGCGCTCACGGCAGTCGATCACCCCGCGGATGTGCAGGTGTGGACGAACGAAAAAGTAGGTCCTGCCGCGATCGCTCAGCCAACAATTTACGCGTTTCGCGATGAGGATCGGCAACCACTCGTCAGTGGCAGCGATACGTCGGGCAACGATGTGACGCGGAAGCTTTCTCGAGTCGATCAAGATTTCGTGCAAGGATTCGATCGCCGACTTCGCCAGGGGTTGTGCCCCCCGCACTGGGTCGACTTGGACTTCGGTGCGATAACGCAGCGAGCCGATGCGGAAGGCCGCGTTTACTTAGTCATGACGGGATGGATCTTGCCAACGGACTCATCGCTCAACATCCAAATCGACCAAAACCCGGAACTTCCATCGATCGAGTTTCCGTCCGTTTGGGTACCGGATGCGACCGCCGAGGGTGGCTGGCGCAATGCGATCCCCTTCATGGGCTTTCCCGGCGGCAAAACCAAGACGATCGTCGTGGATGTCACGGATGTTGTTGATATGAACTCAGCACGATTGCGGATTCGCACGTCGGCTCAAATGTATTGGGACCATGCCGAGTTAGCGGTGCAAAAAAGATCGGCTGAGTTCGTCGCCACCGAACTATCATTGCTGGATGCACGACTCAGCTATCGAGGATTTTCAGAAAAAAGAAAGCCCTCGCCGACGGAGCCAGAGACATACGACTATGCCCGTGTCTCACGGCAGCCGAAATGGCCTCCGCTGGGTGGTCTCTTCACATCGCCGGGCGAGTCGCTCGGATTGGTGAGAGATTGGGACGATGCGATGGTCGTGATGGGCGGCGGTGACGAATTGCGATTGCAATTCTCGGTACCCGAGGTACCCCTTCGCGAGGGTTGGAAGCGGGACTTTGTGCTGCACTGTGTCGGCTGGGATAAGGACGCCGACCTGAACACGCTCACGGGTCAAAGTTCTGAACCTCTCCCGTTCAAAGCGATGTCGACATATCCGCCGACGCTCGAGCAAAAATCCGAGTCGCAACTGAGCGAGGTGCTCAATCGCGATCGACAACAACGCCGGCAAAGCTTCCGGGAGTTCTGGGCGAGGTAGACTCACCCTGGCGACACCGACCACTCGCACGCGCCGTCAGCGGCCTTGGCGCTAGCCAGCGGCTATTCTCATCCTCCACAATCCCAGCATCACCGTAACAATGACGGTTTACGAGCGATGAAAATGCACGTGTTTCCACTGGCCGTCGAGTTTGTGCCACACTCGGGTTTCCTGCTTGGTGGCGGTGACAAAGTTACCGTCACCGTCGAGGCGCTGGGTAACGCGAATGTACGCGATGCAAGCTGAATCGCTCGTGGCGTGGACGACCGGACTGGCGATGGTGGTCGTCACGTTCTTGCCCGCGGAGTCACCGGAGAGATCAAAGTAGTGCTTGTGAAACGGCATCCCTTGAACGAGGTAACCTTCAGCCTCGGGTTCGAACGCCGTGATATTATCGGCACAAAGTCGTGCGTATGTTTTCCAGTCGGCCGTAACGACGGATTGAATGAGCTCGTACGTCAGATCGATAATTTCTTGAGTTGCATCAGTCATGCATGGGTCTCCTGTTGAAGTTGAGGAATGGTCGAAAAATGAGTGTCCGCCCCGTCACGATCGGTCGGAGGCGAAGGTGAGGAAAAACTAATGGATGTATCCGCGGGGCGTGACGCGGATGAGCTTGTCTTGCTCGCGGCTCCACAAACCGGTGCGGTTGGTGATCGTGCCGATTCGCGTGATCGATTGACCAGCATCCGTCGCGAGTAGCCGATCGGCATCCGCCGGGCTCATCGTGAGGATCAACTCAAAGTCTTCGCCATCGGCCCAGGCATGCTCCAGTGGCGTTTCGCCGGTGAGTTCGCTGCGACGCACAGCATCCACGTGAATGGGAATATGCGTCATCTCGATTTCGGCGCCGACGCGGCTCGAGGCACACAACCGATCGAGGTCCAGGGATAATCCGTCACTGATGTCGATCGCGGCGTGAACGGCGACTTGCGAACGCAGCATCGGAACCAGATCAATGCGGGCGTTGGGCCGCAGGTGTCGACCGAGCAGGCTGCCACCCAAGGGGCCGGTGACGAGAATCGCGTCGCCGGACTGGGCGCCGCTGCGGAGCCAAGCACCATCGCTGGCAACTTCGCCGAGTAGGGTGACACTGATGGCGAGTGGCCCATCGTAGGTCGAAATATCGCCTCCCGCGATTGCTACGCCGTACTGGCTCGCGGCTGCCAAGATGCCTTCATAGACACCGCCGGCGATCCTCGTCGCGTTTTCCTTGGGCAGCGTCAATGTCACGAGGGCCGACGTCGGCATCGCCCCCATCGCGGCGATATCACTCAAGTTGATCGCCATCGCCTTGTAACCCACATCCGCCAGCGCGTGTTCGGCGGACAAAAAGTCGACACCGTCCACAATCTGATCGGTGCAAGCAATCAGTTGCCCTTGGGGCGGATCGATCACAGCGGCATCGTCACCGATACCCACGCGGACTTGGGGCAGCCCTCGGCAGCGTCCGCGGAGATAAGCGAGAAAGGATTGTTCCATCGGTATCGAAGCGTGGTTACGGGAACGGGGAGTTGAATCGCACGAATCATCAGCAATCGACTGGCAATCGTCCAGGTGGGTCGGTTCCTCGCGGCGAACTTGTGCGGCTATGATGGCCTACGTTTCCGGCTGCCGCGACCTCGACAAAATCCCCGCATGAACGATTCGATCCAACTAGCGACGCGGGAGGGTTTCCAGTGGGCGACGCAATTTCCGTGGTTGCTGCTGGCGTTACTTTCATTGCCGCTTGTGATGATGGCGGTTTGGCGAAAAGTGTATCCGACATTCGGCTGGATAGGGCTGATCGGAATCTCGCTCACGCTATCGCTCGTTTCAGTCGTGATTCCCAAAGTCGCGTTCGCCGTGATGATCGTTGACGGGTTGATCGTGATCGTAACGGTCATTGATTGTTTGCTATTGTTGCTGGCGACGCAGCAAGGCATTTCGGCGGATCGAAAGCTACCGCAAACGGTGTCGCTCGGCCAAACCTTCACGAGCGAAGTCACGGTGCTGAATCGAACCGGGCTGACGCTGCGCGGCGACGTTCGTGATGACTTGCCCGAGAACTTCAGCAGCTCGCCGAGTGAGCATCGCATGCGGTTGCCATCGCTCGGTCAAATGACGGCGCGGCGCGAGTTGACGGCAAAACGCCGCGGCGCGTTCGATTTCGAGAGCGTGTACCTGCGCATCGCCAGCCCGCTCAGTTTGTGGACGCGGCACCTGCAATTACCGGTCACGAATCGCTTGAAGGTCTTCCCGGACATGAAGCAATTGTCGGACTACGCGCTACTGGCAAGAACGAATCGGCTGAGTTTGATCGGTGTGCGACAAACGCGTCGTATCGGCCAAGACAGTGACTTTGAGCGATTGCGTGATTACAGTCGCGACGACAACTATCGACACATCGATTGGCGAAGTACGGCGCGGCGGCGCAAATTGACGGTGCGTCAATTCCAAACGGACCAGAGCCAACGGGTCATCTTCTTACTCGATTGTGGTCGAATGATGACGGGTGAACGGGACGGTTACTCGCTATTCGATCACGCGCTCAATGCCGCGCTGATGATGGCGTACGTCGCGCTCGTCCAAGGTGACTCCGTCGGGATGCTGTGCTTCTCCGACACCATCCACACCTACATTCCGCCCCGGGGTGGATCGAGTCAAATGAACCGCTTGATCCAAGCCGGATTTGACCAATTCCCTCGCCTCGTCGAGTCACGTTACGACCAGGCGTTTCTCTATCTTTCGACGCATTGCAAACGACGGTCGCTCGTGGTGCTGGCGACGAATGTCATCGACGAAGTCAATGCGGCGGTGGTCGTCGATTATTTGAGCAACTTGTCCGGCCATCACTTGCCGTTGGGCGTGCTGCTTCGCGATCGCGACATGTTTGATGCGGCGGATCACCCCGACGGTGGCACGCTAGAAATGTACCGCGCGGCTGCGGCCGCCGACATCTTGCTCTGGCGCGAACAAGTGCTCAAGGACTTGCGACATCGGGGCGTCCTCGTCGTCGATGCGTTCCCCGATGAGCTCACCGCACCGCTGGTGAACCGTTACTTGGACATCAAGGCCAAACATCTGCTGTAAATATCGCGTTTTCCCGTATCGGTTCGTACCAAATTCGACTTACGGGTCCGGAGTTGCGTCACAATGGGTGGTCATCCAAGTTGTGTTTGCTTAATCCGCCGAGACTGACCATGTGGCTCAAAACTGGCACTTTATTCCTGGGCTTCGTCGCGCTCGTGGGAAGTGTCTCGACATATCTCTCCAGCCAATTAGCTGGCGACGCTTCCGAATCGGTTTTGACGCACACCGTGCAGCACGGTGATCTGGCAGTGACCGTGACTGAGAACGGCACCCTTGAGAGCAGCAACAACAAAGAGATCAAGTGCCTCGTCAAGGGTGGAAGCACGGTGTTGTGGGTGATCGAGACTGGCACTGTCGTCGAACCCGGCGACGAGTTGGTGAAGCTCGATACCTCGCTAATCGAAGAGAACATCACGCGTCAGCAGATTCTTTATGAGCGTGCCGTCGCCAATCAGATCATCGCCCAGAGTGATGTGAGTGTCGCCGAAACGAGTATCGAAGAATACATCAACGGCACGTATCTCGAAGAGCGTAGCACGATCGAAAAGAGCATCTTTGACGCTGAAGAAGTGGTCAAGAAGGCCGAGCTCGCTTTCGACTCATCCGTGCGGATGGTGGCCAAGGGACTCGTTCGCAACTTACAACTCGAAGGTGACAAGTTCGCCGTCGATTCGGCGGTGAAGGACCTGGAGTTAAAAAACTCAGCTAATGACGCTCGACAACTACAAAAAGAAAAAGTCGGTCCAAGAGTTTAAGAGTGCGCTCGAAGCCGCGAAAGCTCGTTTGGCGGCTGAGGAAGTTTCGCTGCGTCTCGAGAAAGATCGTTTGGATCGCGAGCGAGAACAACTCGTCAACTGTGTCATCAAGAGTCCGGCCGCAGGCATGGTGATTTTCCCCTCGGCAGCCGAATGGAAAGACACACCGGATATCGAAGAGGGCGCCGTGGTTCGTGAGCAGCAGACGCTGTTGATGATCCCCGATCTGACCAAGATGCAAGTGAAGGTCGGGATTCATGAATCCAAAGTGGATCGAGTCCAGATTGGCATGGTGGCCACCGTGCGACTGCAAAACGAGGTGATACCTGGCGCCGTCGACTCGATCGCTGAAGTGACCCGTCCGGCGGGCTGGTGGACGGGGAACATGGTGAAGTACGACACGATCATCAAGCTGCCACCGCGACCTGGCCTCAAACCCGGAATGAGCGTTGTGGTCGACGTGGTCCTCGCTCAACACATTGATGCACTCAAAATTCCCGTCGCAGCCATCGTGCAAAGCAACGACGAGTACTTGTGCTGGGTCAAGTCGCCCAGCGGTATCCGACGACGTCCGATCCAACTTGGCGATTCCAACGATGAATTCACGGTCGTCGCCACGGGACTCAAACGAGGCAACGAAGTGGTCTTGAATCCGATGGCATACGTGGACGAAGCTCAACAAATAGCGGCTCGCCCCGTGGGTCCCAAGAGTGAACAACTGAGTGATCCCGAAGCGGCCGAAACTGAGTCGACGAGTGACGCCGAACCCGCGACCCAATCATGAACGGTGCGTTCGTGCAAACGTTTCGGCTCGGGTTAAAGAGTCTGCTGCTGCAAAAAATGCGGTCGTCGCTTGCGGCTCTCGGCATCTTCATCGGTACCACGACGGTGATCTGGTTGGTCGCCATGGGTGAAGGGGTCAGCCATGATGCACAGCAGCAAATCATGGAACTCGGCGCGACCAACATCATCATTCGCAGCATCGAGCCACAATCCGGCAAGGCCAGTGAAGAGCGAGTCAAGACGTACGGATTATTGCGATCCGATTACCAACGAATCTTGTCCAATGTGCCCACCATCACCCGCGCAGTACCGATCCGTGAACTCAAGCGATCGTTGATGCACCGCGGACACACCGTGAATGCGAAACTCGTCGGTTGCACGCTCGACCACTTCGAACTCAATCGGCTCGCGATCGCCCGCGGTCGTTGGTTGACCGAACGTGACGGACGCGAAAACGTCATCGTCTTGGCCGATCAAACGGCCAAGCGATTGTTTCCCCAAGACAATCCGATCGGCAAGAAGATTAACGTCAAGAGCGACGTGTACACGGTAGTCGGTCAAACACAACCGCGCAGCGCCTCAGCAGCCATCGGTGGTAGCCTCGAAGCTCGTGACTACAGCTTCGACGCCTACATTCCACTGCAGACATTCGAGCACCGCGTTGGTGACCAAATCATGACGCGAACGGGCGAAGGGTTCAACTTCAAAGGCGAAATCGTCGAACTGACCCAGATCACGCTCAGCGTCGCGACGCTCGAGGAAGTCGACGAGACGGCGCAAATTGTCGAGCATTTGCTCGATCGCTATCACACCCGGGAAGACTACGCCGTCGTCGTTCCGAAGGAGTTGCTACGGCAAGCCCAGCGGACGCGAGCCATGTTCAACGTCTTGCTCGTCGTCATCGCGGGCATCTCTCTGCTCGTCGGTGGCATCGGCATCATGAATATCATGCTGGCGACGGTGACCGAACGTACTCGGGAGATTGGTATTTGGCGGGCGCTTGGTGCCCGGCGGGTCGACATCATCCAGCAATTCTTGACCGAGACGCTCGTGCTAACCGGTAGCGGCGGTTTACTCGGCGTCGTGTTTGGGTTGATGTGCGGACCCATTTTCCGAGGCACGCGTTATCTCATCACCATGTTGGATCCCGAGCTTTTACCGCCCGTCGTGCAAACGCTCGAGCCGATCATTGCCCCCTGGTCCGTCGCGCTGTCGCTCGTCATCTCGCTCGGCGTGGGCGTCGTCTTTGGGTTGTACCCGGCGCGTCGCGCTGCGCACATGAACCCGATCGATGCCCTCCGCCATGAGTAGCTACTTTAGCCCCGCACCCGAGGGACGCTTGGTCAATGCTCCGCGAACGCCGAGTTCGCGTGGATCGCGGGCAACTTTGTCCGTGAAGATTCGCACGTCATCGAGAATCGGACGGATCCGCGACGACGCCGTCTCGACGTTTTCGACGGTGCGAACGATTTGGAAGTAAAGCTCATCGTCCTCGAGCAAGCGGCGAATGGTGCCATCGCTGCTGTTGAGGGCTTCGCCGAACGTGTTCACTTGCAGCAGCGCATTGTCGAGATTCGCGAGGCTGACAAAAACCTGTTCAAGCAACTCGTCACTGCGATCGCCAAGGGGGCGAGTGAACCGTTCGACATTGTCGATCGTTTTCTGGACGCTGGCGACGGTCTTCTCAGCCTCGGCGCCGACCTTCTCGAAGCTTACACCCACGCGTTCAAAACTCTTCAGCGTGCCCTGCGTCGACTCGAGTGTCGCTTGGGCCTCGTCCAACAACGCAGGAAATTTCGCGATCGACGATTCGAGGTTTTGACGGATGATCGGATTGCTGATGATTTCTCGCGCATTACGAATCACCGCTTGGAATTCTTTGAGGGTACCGACGGCTTCGGTAGAGATATCGTTCAATTGTTTTTGGCTGCCGACGATCACTTCTCCGACTTGCAGGGAGAGTTTATCGATACTGCCGCCAGCGCTCTCGATCGCGGTACCGGCCGCCTTGATTCGCTCCAACGTGGTCCGTACATCGCCCTCCAAGTCGGTGAACATACGAAGCGGATCCGCTTGTTTTTCACCGTACGAAATCATTTCTTCGCCGCTGTACGGTTGCTGCGCCAGATCGGGATTATTCGCGAACCTGCGGGCGATCCATTGATCGTCACCGCGGACGAATTCGACGACGGCGTCGCCGGTGACGAGCGACCCATTGCCGATGCGTGGATAATAGCTGTGGGTCAGTCGCATGTCATTGTCCATCGATAGCGTCAGCATCACGCCATTGCCTGCCTTCATGTCGGCCGGCTCGTCAAGCAGACCGACATTGACAACGCGACCGACGCGAACGCCATCACGCAGCACCGCCGTATCCTTGCCGACACCCTCGGCTGAGGGAAACTTGACGTAGAGCGTGTAGTCTCGATTGAGGACACTCGGAAAGGCGCCAAACAAAAATGTCAAAATGATGCCGATGCCGATGGCTGCTATCACCAGCACGCCGACACCGAAGCGTAGTTTGCTATCGTCCATGATCAATCATCCTCCGC
This sequence comes from Pirellulales bacterium, assembly GCA_038256795.1. Classification (GTDB taxonomy): domain Bacteria; phylum Planctomycetota; class Planctomycetia; order Pirellulales; family Pirellulaceae; genus JBBSJZ01. Next base: position 12,334 of record JBBSJZ010000058.1, read on the forward strand.
CATTTCACTGAGCCGTTCACCCGCTTCACCTCGCACGAACTGACGCACGCGTCGATCCTCGGCGTGCTCCAGATCGCTCGGGGATCCGTCGAACAGAATCTGGGATTCGCCTTCGCCGAGTCGACGTCGCGGATAGAACATCAACACGCGATCGGCGACCTTGCGAGCCGTGTGCATGTCGTGGGTCACGACGACGCTCGTAACCGGATAACGACGCCGCGTATCGAGAATCAATTCGTTGATCACGTCACTCATGATCGGATCGAGACCCGTTGTCGGCTCGTCATAGACGACAAGTTCTGGTTTGAGAATGAGCGCGCGAGCGAGCCCGACTCGCTTCCGCATCCCACCGGACAATTCCGCCGGATACTTGCGAGCGACGTCTTTGGCCAGTCCGACTTCGGCGAGTCGTTTGAGCACTCGCTCTTTGACTTCGACTTCGGATGCCACTTCATGTTGTCGAATCGGGAAGGCGACGTTCTCGAAAATCGTCATGCTGTCGAACAACGCTGCGTTTTGAAACACGAATCCGAAACGTCGGCGCAGCTTCGCGAGCTTCGTTGTGGACTTTTCAGCGAGCGATTGCTGATCAAACAACACACGACCCTGAGTGGGCTGGATCAATCCCACGAGCGTCTTCATGAAAACCGTTTTACCGCAGCCGCTCTCGCCGATGATCGCGATCGTTTGCCCTCGCTGGATTGTCAAGTTGATATCGTGCAGCACTTCCTGCTTGCCGAAAATCACGGACACATGTTCGATCCGCAGCAATGCGTCAGGATCGTGTTCGTCGTGCGAGGAGAGGACCATCGTCGGTTCAAGCAACCCGTTCATAGGATCGAGCTTCGGGGGTAGAACGTATAGTAGATGGCATCCATGCCAATATTGAGCACTAAATCGATCGCCAGAATCATTACGAAGGAGTAGACGAATGCGCTCGTCGCAGCTTTACCCACGCCTTCGGCCCCCGCCTCACAATTGAAACCCTGGTAGCAACTCACGATCGCAATGATTCCCCCAAAGAACACGCTCTTGAAAATGCCGCTGAACAAATCGTATCCGCTGACGTAGTCGCTGGAATTGTTCAAATACGCTGCATGATCGATGCCAAGAATGATGACGCTGTAGAAGTACCCGCCGACAATGCCCATGAAGTCGGCCATGATCGTGAGTGCTGGGATGAGCAAAATGCAGGCGAGGAAACGGGGCACGACGAGATAGTGGACCGGGTCCGCGCCCATCGTCGTCAAGGCGTCAATTTGTTCGGTGACACGCATCGTCCCCAGGACCGCCGCCATCGCACCACCCACGCGCCCGGCGAGCATCGTCGCGGCGAGCACCGGACCGAGTTCTCGCACGAGAGAAACATTGATCACCGCGCCGAGGCGATTCTCAAAGCCGATCGCGTGAAACTGGGAATAACTCTGCACCGCGAGCACCATACCGATGAACGTGCCCGTCAGTGCCACAACGGGCAAACTCAACACACCCACTTGGTAAAAGTTGATCATCATCGTCCCGCGACGCGGCCAACGCGTGAACATCCACACGAACATGCGGTGAGCGAACAGCGCGATGTCGCCCACGGTCGTGACACCGTCGACCACGGCCGAGCCCCAACTCGTGACCCACAGCACCAACGCACCGCTAATCTCGGTACGCAAGCTGCTACCACCAGGGTCTTGAGGTGCGATGCGGGATGTTTGAGCCAACGAGTCAAGCTTTCAATAGGGAAGCATAGCGATCAATCTCTGGTTGTATCGGTTGCGGTGACTTTGCGGATTAGCCGAAGTTGGCGGTAGCGATCGCGATCGGTTTCACGCCAACGGTTCCCCGACTGGGTCTGCGGCATACGCCTCGATCTCAAAGTGGTTCTCGCGGTATCCGTCACGACCGCGACCGTAAAGCCATGCCGATTCGATCAAGTACGCCGGAACGAACGCGATCCCCCAACGTTCGTATTGCCGAACATGGACGTGCTCGTGCGCCCGTGTCATCGATAGTGCCGATCGGTCTTGGCCAAAGACCACGTGCCCCAGTGTGAGCGCGAGTGGACCGATGGGTATCAGCGCTAAAATGCGAGCCACCCGAGGGCCATAGATCTCGACGACGCCCCCAATCACTTGAAAACGTCCGCCGACCAGCAGCCCGATGACAATCCCGAGCATCGTGTAGGGCAATGGCCACAAATAGCGGCACAGCACCAACGGATAAAAATGCAACGCGAGCACTCCCAGAGAAGACGACGGATCAAGACCAGCGTAACTTCATCGCTGGAGCCCGCAAGACAATCCTGTTTCGTTCTTCACGGGCATGCCGGAAAGAAACCGGCGGCATCGAATCACTTGCAAACGATTCTCACTCCGTCGGCAGGAGAGTAGAGCCAAACCATCAGCCATTCGCGGCTTGCAGAAATACTCGCCAACTTTGAGTGAACGGCTCCCGTCGATCCAAACGTCACTCAAAAAATGAACGATGACGTGCCGCATTTGCAAGCCGGACTTATGGTGCTCGAGATGGTTCCCCGTTTTCTCATGGTCGGTATCGTCTTAGATAAAGCTCAGTTACGCCGGTGTCGGCGTCTAGGACAGTTGCGTCGTTCACAGTCAACGAGACAAGTTGCAACGTCCGGTATGCTTGTGAGTGGTTTTCGTCCGTGATGATCAGATTGTCAGCGTCGTCAATGTACCATCGCCCACCCAGCGGGGCGACCTCGTGAACGTCACCTTGTCTGGTGCCTTCAGTCCAAAGGACGCCACCATTGATGCCGAAGGAATAATTCGTGATGCGTTTCGAGTCCTGGAGTTCGTATCGCCAATTTTCGGTTTGGAGATGGTTCCATGAAATAACCGGGGCACCATTCGCCACGGACGGTGCCGTTGTTCCGCACCCCGTGGTCAAGGTGAACAGCCAAGCAACGACGGTAATCGTGGTCATGTAGCGGAACATTTAAGATTAATGATCGAATAACGAATTGCGATCTACCCGATGGTCAGGCGTGAAAAAGGCTCAACGTGGTAGTTGAGCCGATCGCCTGACGGTTGGATTGATCGTGCGTTGAACTTTATCGCCGCATGGGATCGGTGTTGGTAACGGATTCAGGACGGCTGGTTCTCTATATATCCTTCTACCAGATACGACTCATCGCGGGCGACACGAGCCGTGAAGCCGGGCAATTGCAGTTGCAGCGGTGGTGACGATTCAAGCTCTGTTTCCTTTGCGAGTTTTACCTGGAAGTTCCGGGCTTCTTGAACAGACGACGTGGGCTTCGGCTATCACCGCAGCTTTAAACGTTTACAGAGCGCAAACATTACAAAAAGAATGTTGGCTCAACCTACGCACTACGCGAAGTCAAATCGTTATTGGTTGTCTTCGATACTGGAGATCACTTTCGTCCTCGCCGCTCGTAAACAGCCCCACCACGACAACCAATTTACCGTCGATCCGAAAGTAGAGCACCGCCGTAAACCGCTTTAGGCGACAGGAGCGAAAGCCATTCGAGTCCTCAGCGAACAACTCGGGGTTTGCCTTAACACGCTCGAGAGCCGCATAGAATTCCAACTCGAAGCGGTCGCCAAGCCCCATCGCAATACCGTCGAACCAATCGATGCCTCGCAACAGGTCGAGCTTCGTATACTCCGTGAGCCTCGCGTTCAACGGCCGCGTGCCAGTCGCATTTGTTCACGAAATTCGCTCTCCGAGAGAGCCGACGATGGATCTCGCTTGTATTCTTCCCATCTGCGATTGAGTTCTTGCTGATGCGATGGCGACAACTCTATCCCTATATCAGCAGGCAATCTGTCCCAAATTGCTTGAACGACCCGAAGTTGGTCTGACGGCGAGAGCGATGAAATGTCGGAAATTGCTTGATCGACGGTCATTTGATGTGCTCCAGTGTGCTAACTCATAGTTTAGCGAACTGCATCATGCCTTGCCAGTCAAGAAGCGAGGATCCATCAACCACGTTTCGGCCGGATAAACGAATTGCAACGAATTGCGATCTATCCGATGGTCAGGCGTGAAAAAGGCTCAACGTGGTGGTTGAGCCGATCGCCTGACTGTTGGATTGATTGTGCGTTGAACTTTATCGCCGCATGGGATCGGTGTTGGTAACGGATTTAGGACGGCTGGTTCTCTGGGTGAAGTGTACCAGGGACACGGCGTGGCGAGTTGTCCACGCCACCAATCTGGGCCGCTGCAGTGGGAACGCTTGTAGCGATTCCTGGCTTGTTTCCTTGGCACTTTCTACCTGAGTTTTCGGAGCGTCGCCGGTAAATTCCGAACCCCCACGGCGAGTCGGTTCTTTTGTCACTCGGGTAAAGTCACCAACATCGACACTGCCACTACGAGCATTCCCATCAATACAAGACAATGACCATTCCCATGCTAAAGACAAATGGCGAGAGAAGGCAGAGAACGAGCCCTTTGGTGTCAGATTTCACGGCATCCGTACGTTGCGAGGCAGATGTTGGAGTCTACGGATTTGGAATTTCGACCAGTGTTGAGCCTCGATAGGTGGAGACGCTTGACGTTGTCAATGCCGATGAACTTACCATTCCCAGCGAAGGTTCCCGGAGATTTAGCCAATCAATTCGTGGACCACGCGTGCGGGCCGGTTCGCGGTGATGATTTGTTCTTGGTTGCCGTGTGGATACACGACGTGTTGATGATCCAAGCCGAACAGATGCATCACGGTGGCCTGGAAATCGTTGGGCGTCATGATGTTTTCCACGGCATGGTGGCCGAAATCGTCGGTCTTGCCGTACGTCATCCCGCCGCAAACGCCACCGCCGGCGAGCCACATGCTGAATCCCTGGCCATTATGATCGCGACCCGCTTTGTCAGCGGTGCCATGCTCTTGGGTCACCGGCAGCCGACCGATTTCGCCGCCCCAATGGACCAGGGTCGAATCCAGCATTCCACGCTGACGCAAATCGGCGACCAGTGCTGCCGTGGGCTTGTCGGTCTTACGACATATCGATGTCAGGCCACTGCGGAGGCTGCTGTGATTATCCCAGGGTTGGTTGCTATGAAACAGTTGCACGAAACGCACGCCCCGTTCGACCAGTCGTCTCGCTAAGAGGCAACGCGTTCCATACTCGCGGGTCTCCGGTTGATCCAAGCCATACATCGCGTGGGTGGCTGCGGTCTCTTGAGAAATGTCCAGTGCATCCGTCGCTGCCGTTTGCATGCGGGCGGCAAGTTCATAGCTGGCGATACGCGCCTCGAGATCCGATTCGCCGGGATGAGCTGCCAAGTGTCGTTGGTTGAGC
>JBBSJZ010000059.1:0-17553 GCA_038256795.1 Pirellulales bacterium
ATCACGAGCGTCGCCCAAACGAAACCCCGATGGCGAGTGTCGCGTGCGGCCATGGCCAACAGCATCGCCGCGATCATGCCCGTCGGAATGATCGCGGTCGTCGTTTCACCGACATAGCTGAAGCCGCTCAGCGACAGGAGCACGCCGGTGATCGTTAGCGAGAGCCCGACGAAGAGTGGCATCACAATGGCCCACGGCAACGGACGCACGAGATCACCGGTGCGTTGGCGAAACACATCCGCGATCGTTCGCGTCGTCATCAACACCGTCGTCGCCACCATCACGACCATCAAACCGATCCAGTGGAGTGGCAGCACGGGAGCTACTTTCACGGCGACAAGCACCACCCACTGGATACCGAGCATGAGGATGGGCAAAAATCCGAAGACGCGTGGCAAGCGATGCTGCTCCGCCAACCAAAACGTGTGCCGGTTGACTTTCAAGACGCCTGCCGTGAACACGACCCAGCCCACCGAGGCCAATACGAAGGCCCCGAGCGGTGTTGCCAGCGGCGGCAAAGCTCCAGCAACGCACAGCAACGCGAAGCTGACCACGAAGGTGGTTTGTCGACCGTGCAGCCAGTGGTCCAGAATCCGAGTCGATGCGAACCAACCCAGCCCCATCGCGGGCAATAGCAGCATCCAATGCCATAACGTTTGGGGGCCCGATTGAGTTGCTGTTCCAGGTGATAGCCACTGCAGCGATAAGAAGCAAATCGGCAGCAGCAGCATCGTCAACGATTGCAGCACTCGATACGTCGACTTCAGCCCCAGTCGTCGCCGACTCACTTCCGAGGCGACGTAAATGGCGGTCGTGTAGCCGAGGATCGTCAGAAATTTGAGTTCGGGGGTCCACAACGGCCACGCCTTGGTGACCAACATCAGCGACGAGCCGAACACGATTCCCGCGCCCACCACGAGAATCCACTTGATGTTGCGTTCCTGGAAGAAACTGCTCAAAAATTTTTCGACGAGCGAGATTTCCGTACCGCGAATCGGGTCGCCAAGGACTGGCGGAAGCGACAACTCGGAACGCGAATCCAGTGGGGATCCAGACATGATCGGGGGCCGTGGTTGGGGGAAGGTTCACCCCGGATTCGACACATCCCGGGGTCGCCAGCACCCGCGTCACCCGCGACGAAACCTGCTGGCCTTCCTCAATCCAGAGCCTGCAAGCGCAGGACCCTTGCGCGCCCTCTCCAAATTATTTGCGGATGGAGCATCTCCGGCATCGCGGCTCGCCGATCACTCCAACGCTTCCTTGAGGAAGGTGTCGGTGAGATTCACCATGTGCCAAAGCTGGGCGGGGTTGTGGACGCTGTGCGCATTGGAGGGATAGATCATCATGTCGAACTGTTTTCCAGCCATCTGCAACGCCTTTGCCATTCGCAGTGTTCCGAGCGGATGCACGTTGTCGTCGACTTCACCGTGGATCATCAGCAACCGGCCGTGCAACTTGGCGGCGACACTGGGCAAATCGGTGCCCGCATATCCGTCGATGTTCTCGCTGGGCAGTCCCATGTAGCGCTCGGTGTAGAACGCGTCGTACTCGCGAAAGTCCGTGACGCTGCCACCGGCGATTCCCGCCGCGAACGCGTCGCTGTGCGTCAGCGCGTAGAGCGTCATGTAGCCGCCGTAACTCCAGCCGCGAATCGCGATCCGATCGGGGTCGACCCACGACTGTTGCTCGAGCCAGGCGACCGTCGCGAGCAAGTCCTCCATTTCGACTTTGCCGAATTGTTTGTGGATCGACCAGGTATCCACCAGCCCGCGGCCGGCGCTGCTGCGGTTATCCACCACGAGTGTCGCGATCCCTTCGCGGGCGAGCAACTCACGGTAGAGCGACTGGGTCCCCGGCCACCGATTCGAGACGACTGGCGATTGCGGCCCGCCGTAAGTTTCAATCACCACTGGCAAACGCGTCGGGTTGGCATCATCCGCTTTCGGACGCACGACCATGCCTGGGAAATCGCCGCCTTGCCGGTTCTCAATGCGAATGAACTCAGGCTGGAACAAGGCTCCTTCGAGTTTCAGTTGCGGCTGGTGCAGCTCGATCCGCAAATGACTCGACGCCAGCGTTGAATGCAGGGTTACGGCGGGCGGTGTGGAGGCATCGCTATGGACGTCCGTGAAGTACGCACCGTCGGGACTCGTCGACACATCGTGCCAGCCCGAGCGAGTCGTTAGCGAAACCAGCGAGTTCGCGTCGAAGTCACCCGAGACCGGTGTCCGCGCATCGAACCGATACAAATGCTGGGCGACGGTTCGAGTCTCGGCATCGGCGGTAACGAGTGCCGCGATGCCATCGGGCTGGACTGAGAATTCACGGATCGAAAGTGAGTCGGGCGACATCGGTATCACGGTCGAACCGTCCGCCGAAATTCGATACAACCGATAACGTCCGGTCGGCAATTCGCTTCGCCAAACCAATCCACCATCGCTGAGAAAACTCGGAGTCGCCGGTGGTTCCACCCAAGCGGGACTGGCCTCGCGCAGCAACAATTTTGATTCTGTGAACGTACCGTCCAAGAACGGGTCATCCACGTAGCGGAGCTCTCGCCATGACTGCACACGATCGCTGACACTGTACAGCAACCGTCGACGATGCTCATGCCACCACACACCCGTGATGATCCGCTGTTGTGATTCAGTCGACTGCTCGATGAGTTTCGCTTGCGCGACGACGCCGGCATCAAATCGCTCGAGATTCCAAACGACGAGCGATGCGTGCGGAATCGGATCGCCCGCCTTCGGATATCGCGACACATCGGATTGTCCGCGCGCGGCATCACTCGAACCGAGCGTGTAGGGCTCGATGCCGCTGGTATCGATCCGGAGCATCGCGAGTGATTCGCCATTGGGCGAGAACCAGAAACCGCGGAAGTTGCCGCGTCCGAAGATCTCTTCTTGGTAAGTCCAGTCCAGCACTCCATCGAGGAGCGTCTCGGTGTTGTCTTGGGTCATCCTCATGGAACGTTGTGTCGCGATATCGACGAGAAACAAGTCTCCGTCCTGGGTGTAGGCCAGTCGTCGCCCCGTCGGATCGAGAGTCGCATTGCCCCACTTCGTCGCGTCTTGGGTCAACCGTTTCGCCGGTGTCGACGTCGACACAACCACGAGCGATTTCCCCAACCGTACGAGCACGGGATCCGTCGATCGCTTCATGGACGACGCGACACCACTCGCGGAGGACGTTGCCCGTTTCTTGTCGACACCGTCGAGCATTTCCAAACGGGCGGCGAGCTGCTCGATGAAATCCGGTGCGGACTCTTTCCCCGATGCCAAGTTCACTTGCTTCCAGCCGGATTCACGCTTGATGAGCAATCGCGACGGTGAATCATCGAGCCAGTGGGTTGCCGGGACTTGCCCGTCGTAATCAAATTTTCGTTGGGGATGAAACAAGCTCTCCAGCGAGAGTGGCGGAGCGATTTTCTCGTCCGCTTTCGTGGCAACACCGGCGGGCGAGTCACCAAGTCCGTGAGATGGGTGTGATAATGTTATCACGAACATCAACCCACATGCCACGTTAACGAATGGGCGTTCTTTTCGCAGCATGCTAAGGTTCCGTCGGGATCGTTGAAATGTGGACGACTTCATCGGCTCATTCTCGGGATGTTGGACTCGAATCAATCTCGTGAAAACAAAGATACCCTTGTCACACTCGCATCGCCTCGCCGGTTTAGCGATTTGCCTTTCGTTTTAGTCGGGCTGACGACCAAGGCAAGATGATAACGCCATGCTATGACTCGAAATGCAAGCGATCGGCAGCTTTCACGATTGCATGACACGACCTAAAATTCGTCCGAAACCGCTTGCGTGGAATCAGTCACCTCGAACGTCGCCCTCATCTGGATCAACGCCATGCCGACGAAAAGACTCTCGCTTCTCGTCCTCGTTCTCGCTCATTGTCTGGTCACCGCGTTGAACGCTGCGGACGAACCGCAGGCAGTTTCGGTTGGGCAGCCCAGCGAGGCACCCGTCCGCCCCAACTTTGTGTGGATCATGTCGGAGGACAATTCCAAGCATTATTTAAAGCACTTTGACGAGGCTGGCGCAGCCGCACCGCACATCGAAGCGATGGCCCGACATGGAGTCACGTTCGATCGCGCGTTCTCGTGCGCACCCGTCTGCAGTGTGGCGCGGACCACCTTGATTACGTCATGCTATGCGCCACGAATCGGGACACAGTATCATCGCCGCAGCAAAGTCGCGGCCATGCCGCCGGGACTCAAAATGTTCCCGAGTTATCTTCGCGAGGCCGGTTACTTCACCACCAATGACAGCAAGGAAGACTACAACGCCGAACCATCGAGCCCCTGGGATGTTTCCGGCAAGGGTGCCTCCTGGACCAACCGCCCTTCCCCCGACGCTTCGTTCTTTCACGTCGTGACCTTCACCGATTCGCACGAGAGTTCTCTGCACATCGATTTCTCGAAGCCGGGCAACCAACCGACAACGAATCCGGACGAGGTACGACTGCAGCCTTACTTCCCAGATACACCACTGTTTCGCAAAACGCTCGCTCGTTACCACGATCGTATGCAACTCATCGATAACCACGTCGGCGAGGTGATCGATGAACTGCGTGAGGCGGGCGAACTCGAGAATACCTTCGTGTTCTATTTTGGCGATCATGGCGGCGTTCTGCCTCGCTCCAAAGGCTATCTCTACGAAGCGGGATTGCATGTTCCGCTCGTCGTCCGAGTTCCCGATCGGTTCAAAGATTTGGCGGATCGCGAACTCGGTAGCCGGACTTCTGGCTTCGTCGAGTTTGTCGACTTCGGGCCGACAGTTCTCAAACTCGCCTCCGTCGATATTCCCCGGGGGACCGATGGAAAGCCATTCTTGGGGGCCGGTGTCAGTGGAGAGTCGGTGGATGCTCGCGATGAAGCGATTGGGTATGCCGATCGCTTTGATGAGAAATACGATATCGTCCGCTCACTTCGCCTCGGAAATTGGAAGTACCATCGAAACTTCGAAGCGTACTTGCCGGACGGATTGCAAAACAACTACCGCTACCAGATGCAAGCGTATGAACAATGGCGGTCACTGGCGAGCGAAGGAAAACTCAATGATGTTCAACTCGCATTCTTCAAGCCCAAAGATGTCGAAGCGCTTTATGATTTGGAGACGGATCCGCACGAGACACATAACTTGGCGAGTGATCCGGTGCACGCGGAGACTTTGTCGAAGCTTCGCTCCCGATTGATGGAACGATTGAAGTCGATGCCCGACTTGAGTTTTTTCCCCGAAGCCGTGTTGTTCGAGCGTGCATTCGATTCGCCCGTCGCATTCGGTCAAAAGATCGCGGACCGGATTGGGCGATTCATTGACACGGCGAACCTATCGCTGGAGCCTTTTGAAGACGTGAAGCTCCGACTTCGTGATGCGCTCCAAAGCAGTGACCCCTGGCTGCGATACTGGGCCGCGATCACGTGCGGATGTTTTGGTAAGCAAGCATCCGAGTTGGAGCCAATCCTTCGCCAGCTCTTGGACGATGACCAGCCGCTCGTGGCCACGCGAGCCGCTGAAAGTCTCGCTCTCGCGATTGACTTGGATCCGCGTGCGGCGCTCTACCGCGCGATCGCCTCGGCTCGCAACGAACCCGAAACGCTGCAAATCTTGAACTCCGTCGTATTCATCCGCCAAATCGATGGTGGCAAATGGCCCATCGACACCAAGCAAGTTCAATTTGGCTTTGAGTTCACCAACAAAAGCGAGTTGTCACAACGGATGAAATTCCTCGGCCGCTAGTGCTCCCACGCCGTCCGTCGCTTCACGGCGGGGGCCGATTTCCGAGGACGACGACAACCGATTTTACGAACCCCGAGGACCACGCATTCCGAGGGACACGAGTGCCACGACCATCAGACTAATTCCGGTCGCGGTCACCCCAATCGGAACCCGCTCGAGCAGCAGCAGTGGCAGTGCGACGGTGATCATGCCGCCGCCGATGAATGGGGCCGACAACGGTGCGGCGAGGGCGTAATCTTCCGCCGCACCGCATTGCAACTCGGGGTCGATCGTCCTCAGTAGCACGAAGCCTGTTGCCGTCGTTCCCGTCGACATGCCGTAGTTGATGATCCCCAGCTGGAACCAGATGGACTCGCGAAGAATCAATCGTGATAGCACCAGCAGGCAGAACGTACACCAGAGGGCCCCGGCGATGAACAATGCGGCGAGGGGAAACCACAGCGTTGAGGCGGTTTGCAAATCGAGGGTTGCGACGGCGGCGACGACGAGCATGTCCATCGCCGACGCGATCATGCGTCCAATCGTATCGCTATCGATGCGTTCTTTTTGCCCCACGAGCGTCAACACCCAGCGGACGATCGCCCCGCCGAACAACGTGTAGATGAACAATGGAAATGAACTGATCACACCGACGACGGTGAGTCGTTTGCCGAGCGCTGCGTCGCCGGACTCCGGCGCGCTCGTGGCATGTGGCGATGACGAGGTGAGCCATTCATCGAGATGCGATGCGCATTCCGAGAGTGTCCCTTGGATCGCCCAGCCCACACCGAGTGCCAATGCGATCCAAACAGCTTGCATCAGCAGCGGGTCGATCGTCTCGCCGCTCATCCGGGCGGTACCGAGGCTTGGCCCGACTGGCTGGCGGATGACGGCGTGAACAGTAGAACGGTCGGCCGGCGCGGACAAACGATGTTCGGCGAACGTCGGATCGGGCACCCATCCCCGTCTCACGGCGAGGTTCACCCACACGACGCCGGAGACGAGGCCGTAGACGAGGCCGGCGGTCGCCATCAAGAGACCGAGGTCGAGCCCCGCTTCCAGACCGATGCTGGGGTGCCGGAGCACATCACCCATGGCTGCCGCCGTGCCATGCCCACCCGCAAATCCGGTCTCGATAAGCATCCCCGTCGAATTGGGCATGTCGTATCGAGGTTGAATGACGAGCCACGTCACCCACAGACCCACCGCCGTTTGGCCGAGGACGATGATCCATACCATCAGCCCCTGGCGCCCCGCTCGCCGCAGATTCAAACTTGTAAATGTGCGGCGTGGCCCACTTTTTGCAAGCAGCATCCCCGCAAAAACGACAGCGATCAGCGTGGCGGGCCATGCTCGCAAGTCCGCTGCGATGGTCTCCATCCCTGGCGACGAGATTTCGTCGCTGAATCGCGAGGACGACTGCAACACCACCATTCCCAAGACGCCCGCGATCAACGACGCAGGAATCCGCAGCCTTGCGAGCAACGACCATCGCTGGCGCACGACAACGGCGACAACCAGGAGAACGGCAACAAAAATGATGGGAAGAATCATGGCATCTCAGTGTCGTCGTTTTCATCGCGAATCAATAGGACCCGCTTCCCTATCGTCACTGCCTAGGATGCGAGCACCGTGCTCGACAACTTTGCACCGATGCACTACCAACAGCACATGACAACGACACAGCCGCAGCACCTACGAAAAAATCTTGGTCGCTATTGAATGGAAAATTTATCGCAAAGTTACCGGCACACAAAGATCATCGCCACGCTCGGCCCAGCGACCGAATCGAAAGACCGACTCGCCCAGTTGATTCTTGCAGGCGTCGATGTGATGCGGCTGAACATGGCCCACGGCAGCGTCGAGTGGATCGCGGAGGTGATGCAGCGGGTGCGAGACGTCAGCCGTGAAGTGGGCCGTGAAGTCGCCATCATGCTTGACGTCAAAGGTCCCGAAATCCGGACGGGTGCTGTCGCCGCGCCGATCCAGCTACTCGCCGGTGGTATCCTCGAACTGCACACCCAACCGCTCGGCGCGATGACAGGAATGGGTGACGACGGGACCACGCGCGTCAACGTGAACTATCCCGACTTGCCGCGTGATGTCCAAGTCGACATGACCGTGCTGGTCGATAGCGGGCTGTTGCGATTGAAGGTTTTGGCCAAGGACACCACCACGGTTCGCTGTGAAGTCATGACACCCGGGATGCTCGGTTCACGGCGGCACATCAACTTGCCCGGGGTAGAAATCAGCTTGCCCGCGCTCACCGAGAAGGACAAAAATGATCTGCGCGCCGGTGTCGCCGGGGGCATGGACTTCGTCGCGCTATCATTCGTCCGTCGCGCCGACGACGTCCAAGTGTTACGCAAGTTCCTCGACGATCTCGGATCGAATGCCCGCATCATTGCCAAGATCGAAGAGCAAGCGGGCATCCGCAACATGGACGAGATCATTCGTGCCGCTGACGCGATCATGGTCGCGCGCGGGGACCTCGGTATCGAAATCGAATACCACACCCTACCGCTGCTGCAAACGCAGTTGGTCCGAGCTTGCCAAGCGGAAGGAAAACCCGTGATCATCGCCACGCACCTGTTGGAATCGATGATCATCTCACCGTTTCCGACGCGGGCCGAGATCTCCGATGTTTGCAATGCCGTCCGCGAGCAAGCCGACGCGGTCATGCTCTCGGGCGAAACGACCACGGGCGCCTATCCTATCGAAGCGGTCGAAGTCCTCAACAACATCATCGGTAGCATCGAGCCGAGTGTCAGCCGCCAACTCAATTCACGTATCGAACTGCGAGAACCCAAGTCGAAAATGCTCCGGTCCAGCGCGGTGCTGGCCCAAGATCTCGGTCAATCCGGGATCGTCGTATTTACCCGCAGCGGTTTTCTCGCTTACATCCTCGGCGCGCTCCGTCCTCGTGGAGTCCCCATCTTTGCCTTCACCGATGTCGAGGCGACGTTTCGCCAATGCTTATTGCCGTGGGGTGTCGAACCATTCCTGATGAAATTCTCAGATGATCCCGAACAAACCATTCGTGATTCGATGCAGCGGCTCAAGTCGGGCCACTGGTGCGTCTCCGGAAATTGGCTCGTCGTGATCACCAATGCGTTGGCCAACGATCAAGTCATCGATACCATGCAATTGCGGCAAGTCGACTGAGGCATCAAGTCAAGTAACGCGATGCTCGCGTCGACTCAATTCTTGAGCGACGGCGGCATAGCTGAGGGCATCGCCGTGGGATCGGCAATAATCCGCGATGGCCTCATACGTCGGTCGCAATTCTGCGTCCGCGGGTAAGTGCGAGGCGATTTCAATGAGTAGCGGTATCAATCGCTGGGACGGAATGTCATGAGGTACCAGCTCGATGGTTGCCAAGATTGCTTGACGGTGTCGCCCGGAGCGATCCAACAGATCGACGTACGTTTCGATCGCCGCAGTGCCATGTTCGCTGGGATCGATGCTGCGTGCGCGTCGCTCGAAGAACTTCAGTCCGGCCTCGACTTCTTGCCCCATCAGCACGGAGTAAAAGGTCGCGTGGGCAGGATAGAAATCGACGAACGGTTCATCGCCGGGGTATTGGAATTGATGCGCCAGTCGCCGACCGTACTGGGTCAGCTCCCAGGCCTTGCTCAACAATTCGGGTTCTTCGAGCACGGCGGCGATGCGCACCGTCGAGGCCAAGTGCGTCGTATCGAGGTGATAGCCGCCTGATTGCAAGATCCAGCGCCGGCTCTCAATCATCTCGGCGATGGACTCCGACGGCCCCGCCGCAGCCTCGCGGTTCGCGATGTCGCTGCGGATGAGCGAATCGAGTTCGCGATGCAGGTGATTGAGCAACACACGTGCGGCAGCTTGTCGATCCTTTCGCGGACGCGCGGCGAGGGATTGCTCGAACGTCGTGATGCTGTTGCACGTCCCTTGCCGATCAATCATGGCTTGGTATCCGCGGCTGATGTCGACGCCTTCATGCAACAGCACCTGCACCATGTCATCGTAGTTGTCATCGTCAATCTCAACGTCCGCGAGTAACCGTTGCGCCAGCGCCGTGTCGCCGGTCGGCCGCAGGTACATCCATCCTTCGCGGACCTTTCCGTCCTGGACCAACATCGCGCCCGCTTCGCGGCAAGCGGCGAGCAAGCCCTCCTCGAGTTGTCGATCCATATCTTCGGATCGGACGTCGTGCTGGTCATTCGGGAGCAGCGGCAATCCCAAGCGATGACGCACATTCATCTTCATCGCCTCGAACAGCTCCATGGGCAATCGCTCCTGACGGTAATGCTTGACCATCGATGCCAACATCGACGAAGTATCACCACGTTGAGATTCAAGAGCATCGATAAGACGAGCGTCGGCGGCGGAGGGCTGGTGGGTGATTGAGTCAGTCACGGGCATTCAAGTTGAGGGGTAAGAAACACTAGGTCGTGGACGGTCGGTTCGGATCAAGCTCAGCGTACTGGCGAAGCTTGTCGACGATTTCGCCGAGTTCGCGCGCCGCTTCGGGGAGTCGTGTTTGGCATTGGTCGGTCATGTCCGCGAGTGGCCCGAGTAGCTGGTCACATTGCTGGGACATCTCGATCGACCATGCTTTGGCCAGCCGCTGTTTTTCTTGGCACAGCCGCAATCGACGCTCGATTTTGTTGACTCGCTGAGTGGCTTCCGTCGCGGGTGGAGCGTCCCCGGGACGGATTTCGGCTCGCAGCCGTGATAAGTTGTCCTTCGCTTCGGTGAGCGATCGTTCGGCCAGTTCGGTTTGATGTCGCCAATAGGCCGGTCGCTCGGATCGAAAGTGTTCGTCAATGCGGTGGACCGCGGCACGGACATCTTGGACGACGTTGTTCCAATCGGCGGCGAGATTGACGATCCCCAAGCGGAATTTTGCCAAGCACTCAATATCGCGAACATTGCTCGTGGACATGATCGCTATCGCCCCAAGTAGGCGTCGATCTGCTCGGCCTTGCGCATCAAGTAGGGAATGTGCGTTTCGGTCGTTTCGACCAATCGCGTGAGCTGGCGCATTTGTTCGGTAAACTCTTGAGCGAATTTGCGTTGTTGTTCATCGCGCCATGTTTGTTCGAGTCGGTTCATCTGTGCCCCGAGTGCGGAGCTTTGGGTCTTCATCTCGGCGACGAATCGGTGCAGATGACCGGCGAATTGACGCAGCTGTTCCGGGTCGACAACGGCTTGGCTCATGATGACTTGACCAGTTCCTGTTCGGCTTGGGCGAGATGTTGGCGATAGCGAGCGAGCGTCATGGTCGTCCCGAGTCGCTCGGCGATCTCGGCAAGTAACCGCAGCGCGGCGATGCGGATGCGGAGCGGCGACGGGACGGCGCGGCGCATCGCCGCGGCACGCAAGCTCGGCATCGCACCCAAGTCCTTGCCCATCGCAATGAAGCTGCGGCCGACGAGCAAGTGCGCCTGGGGCGAGAGCTCGTCGATGTCAATGATCGGCTGCAATTCTGCGATCGTCGCCTCGTACATTCCGGAATCGAAAATGGCTTCGGCGAGGACCAAGTGAAGATGCTTTTGAAGGGGATCGCGTGCCAACCGAGCGCGGCAAACGTCCATCCGTCGGCACGACCAATCGACCTGGCTTCGCTGCAGTGCCTGGGCCACCTCCGGCGTGCTGAGACGGCTGGCCAAGTCCGTGACCTCCCGCAATTGTTGTCGCGACCTCGCGAGCGTCGCTTCCTCCATTTCCCAGGTCAGCCGATCATCCGCCGGGAACACTTGAATGGCTTGCTGCAATACCCGCTTGGCATCGATCGGGCGATCCTCGCTGCGATACAACCTCGACAATTCCAGGTACGCGTCGAGGTCCGTCGGACGCAGCTTCAAGTGCTGTTCCAGTTGTTGGCGACGCTCGAGCCGGACTTTGGGTGCTTCCGGGGTGGGCTCATCCGGGGTGCTCGGTGCGTGCTTGCGAAGTAGCTCATCGGGGCGAACCGGACGCCAGCGCCCCCCCTGCATCGGCCCCAGGACTTCGACCGCCGGCGTGTCGGGCACGGATTGCTCCAGCAAACTCGGTTCGAGGCCCTGCGGTAGCGGCGTTTCGGGGGCGGTTTCCATCAATAACAACTCGGGCAACGATCAAGACTGAATTCGCCTCCCATTGTGTCCCGAACTGGCCACGAGAGCAAATGGCTCAAAAAGCCACGGATTGATACAGTTCTCGCGTGACGGACTCGCTCAGCGTGATGGGGTTGAAGGTCCCCGTCCACTGTTTCATGGCGTCCTTGGCGAGCTCGTCGAGGTCGCCGGTTGGGATCGACAACTCAGCCATCGAGGTCGCCAGCCCCGCTTGCCTCAGCCACTCGGTGACTCGCTCCGCGAGCCGCTGGGGCGCCGAGTCCGCCGTCGCTGCGGGATCGATCTCGCGAAGCAATTCGGCGTACCACTCGCCATGAACGCGACCGTTCAAGCGAATGACGGCGGGCAACATCATGCCCACCGCTTGCCCGTGAACGACATCGTGCCGTGCCGTGAGCGGGTTCGCCGTCGCATGTGCCGCACCCAGCATCGAGGTCTCAATCGCCATGCCCGCGAAGCACGATCCCAATTGCATTTGCGACCGTGCCTCCAGGTCGCTGGGGTTCTCCAGCACGCGTGCGAAACCACGTGCGAGCATGCCGAAGGCGCGGCGACTGTACGTCGTGCTGATCGGATTGCGTCGCTTACTCACATAGGTTTCGATCGCGTGAGAAATCGCATCAATTCCGGTCAGCGCCGTGACCCGACGAGGCTGGGTCAATGTTAATACAGGATCCAGGATTGCCACGCGGCAGGCGGCTCGCGGATCGCCACAGGCCATCTTCACATGGGTCTTTTCGTCACTGATGAGTGCGAACGATTGAGCCTCGCT
Source organism: Pirellulales bacterium (assembly GCA_038256795.1). GTDB lineage: Bacteria > Planctomycetota > Planctomycetia > Pirellulales > Pirellulaceae > JBBSJZ01. The sequence continues at coordinate 12,600 of JBBSJZ010000059.1, forward strand.
GCCAGTACCCGCGGTGGTCGGTATCGCAATCATCGGCAATAGGTCGCTGGTCGCTTTGCCGACACCGTGGTAGTCGTGAATCGTACCTCCACAGGAATAGACGAAGTTGATTCCCTTGCAGCAATCCATGCTGCTACCGCCGCCGAGACCGACGAGCAAATCGGGCTGAAAGCGTGCCGCCACGCGAACGCCCTCATCGACCATGGCTGACGTCGGGTTTTCCGCGAACTCATGGAACGAGTCGACTTCGATTCCCGCGTCCGTGAGCACGGACGCGGCGACGCCGAAATGCCCCGCCTCGATCAACCCATGATCGCTGACCAGCAGCACGCGTCGGGGACGAAACTCAGCCGCGATCTCGCCCAGCCGCCGGATCGAACCCTCGCCAAACACAAACCGAGTGCGGCACTGAAAATCAAACGGCTGCATACGTCACGTGGACTCGATGAGGGGATGGGCGCTCGAAAGCGGAGGGCACAGGAAACCGACCCTGACGAGCTTAAGTCCAATCGCCTGGCGTCACAATCACCGTTTGGGTTGGCTCGAGGAGCGGGCGAAGTCTATGATGGGGCGGTTCGCTCACTTATCACATGAGCCTTGTCGATGCATCTCACTCGTCTTTTCCCCCCGTTCTGGCTTCGCTCGCGAGAAACCTCGCGACGACGGACCGTCATCCGCCGAGGCCGGTCATTGCAGTCGCAACGACTCGAAGATCGCCGCTTGCTCGTCGCCGAGGGCGAAGTATTCAGTCTCTCGCAGGTCGTCAATACGGCGGGTCTTGTCGGTGCGATCACCTCAACGGTCCGTTGGGGCGACGGTTCCGAGTCCGCCGCAAGCGTGTCGGCTCTGCCAACCACGGGTCCCCTGAAAATCCGGCTCGATTATTCCCTCGATCGTGGATTTTTTGCCACCCAAGCCAGACGCGATCTCTTGCAACTTGCCGCCGATACGCTCGTGAGCCGTTTCAATGATGACTTGGCCGCGATCATTCCGAGTGGCATCAATACCTGGACCGCCGTGTTCACGGATCCGGGCAGCGGGGTGAAGACGACCCGCGTGAATTTGGCGGTTGCCGCGAACGAGATTGTCGTGTTCGCCGGCTCACGCGATTTACCCGGTTCCACTCGCGGGTTCGGCGGACCGGGTGGCTGGAGTTCGTTCGGCAGCCCCGAGTGGAATACGCTCGTCGCTGCCCGTGGCGAAGCGGGTGCGGCGGCAAACCCTGCGACGGACTTCGGCCCCTGGGGTGGCTCGATCGCGTTCGACGACGGCGTCGATAGCAATTGGTTCTTCAGCGCCACCGCCGACGGAATCAAGGCCAACGAAATCGATTTCTTGACCGTCGCCACGCACGAGTTTGCACACGTGCTCGGATTCGGATTCCAACCCAATTCCTCTGTCTCATCCTGGGAGAATTTGGCGAGCACAGGCAGCTTCCGAGGACCCAAGGCGATCGCCGCCTTCGCAACCGGTGGCAACGTGCCTCTCCAGACCGGGGATATTGGCCACTGGCAAGAAGGTATCCAAAGCGGTGGTCGCGAGACACTCATGGATCCCACGCTGCCGATCGGCTCCCGGATGTTGATGTCACCCCTGGATTTCGCCGCGTTCGATGATTTGGGGTGGGACGTCGATCCGAGCAACGTGACGGTGACGGCAACGCATACATTCGCGGACAATGGCCTCTTTCCTGTCGAGATCATCGTCAGTGGTGGCAATGGTAGGATCGTCACGCCGCTAACCGCCAATATCACCAATGTCGCTCCCCTACTCACCACCGCTACCGACCAGTCCGTGATCGTTGGCGAAACATTAACGCTCGCCAACATCGGCCAAATCAGTGACCCCGGGTTTGCCAATCCGAGGGCAACCCCAGCGACCGCCGAGACGTTCACCTACTCGATCAACTGGGGTGATCAATCCGCACCCGACACCGGCGTGGCGACAATCGATCGTGTCGGCAGCGTTTCACTGCCCACGCTCGCGTCGCTGGATGGATCGCACACCTACAGGACCGCCGGAACCTACACGGTCACCATCGATGTCACGGATGATGATCGTGGTTCCGCCAGAAAAACGTTGGTGGTAGCGGTGCTACCACGGCCAACATTATCGCTAGCGCTCGACAAGTTGTCGGTTCCCGAAGATGCCGGTAACGGCGCCGCCACCTTGACCATTACGCGCAGCGGTCCCGCCCGCACGACCGCGCAACTCATCACACTCTCGGCGAGCGATGCGAGCGCAGCCACACTGCCGCCCAACGTGACGATTCCCGCAGGTCAAACCTCGGTCACCGTCGGCGTTCGAGCGATCGATGACGCGATTCTCGATGGCGAACAGCGCGTCACATTTACGGCATCTGGCGACGGTATCGAGCCCGCCACGATCGAATTGAGCGTCACCGACCGCGAAAGGATCTCGGCATCGTTCAATGTGGCTGCGGTGAGGGAGGCTGCGGCTGCTGGCTCACTCTCGCTGACGGTCTCACGTAGCAACACGAACAACGCCGCAGCCGTCAATATTGACGTCACCGGCGGCCTCGCCGCGAGACTCGTGATCCCATCCTCGATCGTCATCCCCGCTGGCGCCTCGTCAGTCGCAGTCGCATTGACGGTCGTGAACGATAGCCTTGCCCAGCGACTCACGACGCTCACTTACACGTTCGCGTCGGTCGGTTATGCGAGCGGCACCGCGACAATCGACATCGTCGATGACGAACCGCCGAAATTCCAAAATCCGGTTAACCGCTTCAATGTTAATAACGGGGGTAGTGTGACCGCTGGCGATGCACTCGAGGTCATCAATGAATTGAACCGACTGGCCGGTAGCCCTGAACTGGACCCGGCAACGAATGACCCGAACGGGTTGTTTATCGATGTGAACGGTGATTACCGCGTCACCGCGCTGGACGCTCTCGAAGTGATCAATGAACTCAATCGATTGCAGTCCAATGCACCGCCAGGTGGTGAGGCCATTCTCGTGGGAGATCCGCTTCCGTCGGCACGGCAACATGACCAGGCCCTGACCGAGTTGATGGCTCCGGTTGACGAAAAACATGCGACGATGTTCGCTGATCCCGTGGACATTTTCAGATCATTGACCGATGATGAAAGCCGCCGTCATCACGACTCCGTTGATCGCCCCACCCAGCAACTCTTTTGATTGAAGATCCCCGGCCCAAATGCTTGAGTTGTTGATTGCCGTCGTTTCGTTAATCATCTTGCTCGGTGGCGCCGGGGTTCTTTGGTTTTGGTTCGTCCGTAGCCAGGACTAAGGCGTCAAACGCGTCACATGCGAGCACCCGTCACTCATCGCCGCACACCCGTGGGAGCCAACATGACTCCGATGATCGACGTCGTCTTCTTGCTCATCATTTTCTTTCTCGTCTCCAGCCATCTTGCCAAGCAGGAAACGCGACTGCCGCTCGAGCTGCCGCTCGCCAGCACTGCCGTCGAGGATGACTCCGCAACCGCCCCGTTCACCGTGCATGTCGATGCGAATTCGCGTTGGCATCTCGCGTCGCGAGAGATCGAACTCGATTCGCTGCGCCGAGTGATTGCCGAGTACGCCGTCACGACGGCCGAGCCCGTGTTGAGGATTCGCACGGACCGCGTCGTTCCCTACGAAGCGATCGAGCCATTGCTGCGTGAAGCAGCGTTGGCCGGTATCATCGATGTTCGCATCGCCGTGATCCACGAGACGAAGCGATGAAGTGCCCGGCCGTAGTTCGCGAGCGGACCCTCGAAGTCCCGATGACTCCGATGATCGATGTCGTCTTCCTGCTGCTCATCTTCTTCGTTTGGACGAGTAGCTTTCAGACGCCTGAATCGGATCTGCCCAGTTTCATCGCTGCCACTCGGCTTCCTGGCGGGGGTATCGATTCGAACTCCGACGCCGTTTCCGAAACGTTTGACGAAATTGTGATCGCAGTTGGCCTCGGCACGACGGGCTTCAATTTACAATTCAACCAGCAACCGATCGCCGACTTGGCGACCCTGCGCAGCCGGCTGGCCGAAGTCCTCGAACTCGGTGTCCAACCGCCCGTGATCATCGCCCCCGATCCGCAAGTCTCGATGGCGGACGCCGTGCAAGTTTTTGACACCGCTCGCGCCGCTGGTGTCAACCGTGTTCTCTTTGCCATCGAAGCGTCATGATGACGCCGTCGAAGATGAGTGGGCAACGTGCGACGTCGTCCAACGACCTCACCGCGATCCCAACCGACGCGTTCGCGTTCGGTGCGAATTGGTCAGCGTTTCTAGACGGCATCGATGAATCGCGGATTGAGCATGCGATCGATTCACTGCGATCGATGCTGGGCGTAAGGGATCTCGTCGGCAAGCGATTCTTGGACTTGGGTTGTGGTAGTGGATTGTCGTCGCTAGCGGCGTATCGGCTCGGGGCTGAAGTGGTGTCGATCGATTATGACCCCCAGTGCGTGGCGTGCGCCCAAACACTTCGACAGCGGTACGCGGGTCCCGATCGCTGGTCGATCCGACGCGCTTCGATACTCGATGAAGCCGCAATCAAGTCGTGCGGGCAAGCCGACTTGGTCTATTCCTGGGGAGTGCTGCATCACACCGGGAACATGCGAGAAGCGATCCGCATCGCTTCGGAGCGAGTCGTGCCTGGCGGTCGGTTCTTGATCGCGATCTACAACGACCAGGGTGGCGCGAGTCGACGCTGGCTCAAGATCAAACAGATCTACAATCGACTACCCAAGCGACTTCGGCCACTGTGGGTGATCGGAGTCGCGGGCGTTTATGAACTTCGATTCACGCTCGTGAGACTGCTGCAACTTCGTAATCCGTTGCCGTTCGCGGATTGGCAAGCGAAACGAGTGGATCGCGGCATGTCCGTTTGGTACGACTGGGTTGATTGGATTGGCGGACTACCGTTCGAGGTTGCGAGAGTCGAAGCGATCGTTGTGCCACTGCGTCACGACGGTTTCGTACTC